>CASDSC010000082.1 GCA_949283215.1 uncultured Alistipes sp.
CGGGGAACGGCAAATATTCCCTAAGCATACAAACAAAATCCGATATTTTCTCTCTTCCATCGTATGTGACGTATCGATTAAAATTCGTAGCAAAGATACGAACGGCGTGCAGATCCCATGCAAGAAAACGAAAAAATTCGGCTCTCGGACTTGTTTTCCCGCGAGGAACCCTATAATTTTGATCTCGATGAAAAACGAAGATAAATCGAACTTGGAACTATTCCGGACGATAAGCTCCGTACCGACCGAAATCCCGTTGGTGTCGAGCCGCGTATCGGCCGGATTTCCTTCGCCTGCTGACGACTACATCGAACTTTCACTCGACCTGAACCGAGAATTGGTGCCCCACCCTGAAACAACCTTTTTCGCCCGGGTCAGCGGTGACAGCATGATCGGCGAGGGTATCGACGACGGTGATTTGTTGGTTGTGGACAAAGGAGTCGACCCTACGGACAATTGTCTGGCCGTCTGTTGCCTCGACGGAGAATTTACACTCAAACGAGTCCGGTTCGAGTCCGATCATGCCACCCTAATACCGGCTAACCCCAAATATCCCTCCATTCGAGTCACCTCTGAAAACGAATTCATCATTTGGGGAATTGTCCGATATGTCATCAAAAAATTCTGATATGTACGGGCTGGCCGACTGTAACAATTTCTTCGTCAGTTGTGAACGGGTTTTCAATCCCAAACTCGAAGGACGCCCCGTAGTCGTATTAAGCAATAACGACGGTTGTGTCATCGCCCGTTCCAATGAAGCCAAAGCCCTCGGAATCAAAATGGGACAACCCTATTTCCAGATGAAAGGGTTAGTCGAACACCATCATATCGCCGTATGCTCGGCCAATCACGTCCTGTACGGGGACATGTCGGCACGCGTAATGGCCACTTTGCGCAAACTGGCTCCCGAGATCGAAATCTATTCGATCGACGAAGCATTTCTGAATCTCGAAGGGTTTGCAATGGACTCGTTAGCCGAACAAGGCCGCGAAATGGCCCGCATCGCACGGCGCAATACGGGAATCCCGATCAGTATCGGCATGGCCTCGACCAAAACGTTGGCCAAAATCGCAGCCTCGTTGTGCAAACGATATCCTCGGTTACACAACAGTTGTCTGATGAATCGCCCCGAAGATATCGACAAAGTCCTCCATACATTCCCAATAGAAAAAGTATGGGGAATCGGACGGAGATACTCCCGGATGTTGCAAAATGCGGGTATACGAACAGCTTACGACTTCACCCAATTACCCTCGGCCTGGGTACAAGCCAAAATGAGTGTAGTCGGCCTCAGAACGTGGCAGGAATTGCGAGGGATACCGGCCATCGGATTCGAACAAATGCCGGCAGCAAAACAACAGATATGCACATCGCGTACATTCGCCCACCCCATCGATCAGGTGGATGAACTGCACAAAGCCGTCGCAACCTATGCCTCGCTCTGTGCAGCCAAGCTCCGCAAACAAGCCAGCGTATGCCATGCTATCCAAGTATTTATCGTCACGAATCGCCATCGTACAGATCTGCCCCTATTTTACGACAGCCGGATCGAACTCTTTCCGGTGGCTACGGACAGCACGTTGGAGATCGTCGAACGTGCAACGGCAGCATTGCATAAGATTTTTGTAGCAGGATACCCATACAAACGAGCCGGGGTCATATTACTCGACATCCAACCGAAAACCGCCGTACAAACCACACTGTTCGATACCGTCGACCGGACAAAACACGACCGTCTGATGGAGACTCTGGATACTCTCAATGCCCACTACGGACGTGACACATTGGTCGTTGCCTCAAGGGGATTCGAACCCGTAGGTGTCAACCGAAACCATCTGTCCAAACACTATACGACCGATTGGAACGACATTATTACGGTCAAAGTGTGATTTCTCATAACTATAACAAGCCTTTCTTCTTGCCCATCGTATACATTGACAGGCCGTTTACTGCTGTCCTCACCCGATGACCAGGGTGTGGCTATGGTTTGAAAATGATTTTTTCCTGTTTGCGTGGAGCAGGATTGGTCATAATTCGTTATTTTTGCCATGTCTTGATAGGGGTGCCTTACTTTCAGGCTGAGATCATACCCATTGAACCTGATGCAGATAATGCTGCCGAAGGGAATTAGGTTTACTTGTGTAAATCGCGGACCGAACCTCTACGGTCCGCCTATGTCAAATTCTAAAATTTATTTGTTCACCATGGAAACACTGGTGTCTTTGGGAATTGTCGAATCGTATTTCGAAAAACTCAAATCAAACCTTACGCTGGATGCTGCTATTGTCGGAGGCGGCCCTTCGGGACTGGTAGCCGCATATTATCTGGCAAAGGCAGGAAAAAAAGTCGCATTGTTCGAACGCAAACTGGCACCCGGTGGCGGTATGTGGGGCGGCGCTATGATGTTCAACGAAATTGTCGTCCAGGAAGAAGCCATGCCCATCGTCCGCGAACTCGGAATCCGGTACAAGGAACTCGGAAATGGCGCTTATCTTCTCGACTCTGTCCATGCGACATCCGCACTGATTTACAAAGCCACTGAAGCCGGAGCAACAATTTTCAACTGTTATTCGATCGAGGATGTCGTATTCCACAATAACCGGGTGAACGGTTTGGTTGTCAATTGGGCCCCGGTCGTCCGCGAACGTATGCACGTCGACCCCCTCGTCATCATGGCCAAAACAACACTCGACGGCACGGGACATGACTGTGAAATCGCCACACTGGTAGCCCGCAAAAACCATGTGCAACTCGCTACGCCGACCGGTGGTGTTATCGGGGAACGGTCGATGTCGGTAGTTGAAGCCGAACGTACGACCATCGAAAATACGAAAGAGATCTATCCGGGATTGTTCGTGAGCGGAATGGCCTCGAACGGTGTAAGCGGCAGTTTCCGGATGGGCCCCATTTTCGGCGGCATGTTGCTGTCTGGGCGTAAGGTGGCCGAATTAATGGTGGCAGATATCGACAAATTGCAATAAGCCGACTCATGGAAGATTTCGGTCTGTATGTAATTATCACAAAACCCGTACTTCCCTATACACGAATTGCGGAAATCTGTGTCGCTACCGGTGTACGCATGTTGCAGCTACGCGAAAAGCATCTCAGCGACCGGGAAATCATACGTATCGGACGAGATATCAAAGCGGTGACACAAGGTACGGACACCTGTTTTGTGATGAATGATCGGGCAGATTTGGCGTTATTGGCCGGAGCCGATGCGTTGCATCTCGGCCAAACCGACCTGTCGCTCCGCGATGCACGAAAGATCGTCGGGCCCGATATGTTGATCGGATTGTCCACACACTCGATCGAACAAGCCCGCAATGCCATTGCCGAAAGGCCTGATTACATCGGTTTCGGCCCAATCTACCCTACCACGACCAAGGCGATACCGGACCCGACAGTTGGAACCGGGCTGCTGCGCGAAGTACTGGATTTTGCCACGGTGCCCGTCGTAGCGATCGGAGGAATTTTCCCGGAAAATATCTCCACGGTCAAAGAGGCTGGAGCACGCAATATCTGTATGGTACGATATCTCATGGAGTCGCCTGATCTGGAACAACGTATCCGCACATTACAAAAAATGATCTGACCGAGAGCATTCTACACAAAAAGGTCGGCCGGAGATCCCGGCCGACCTTTTTTATTATCACGCAAATTAGGGAAATGAACTAACATTTATCCGTTTTATTCCCCATGCTACGCAATCGTATCTCAGTAATCACTTTCTTTGTGTAATTCGGGAAATCACCGTTCATCATCCAGGAATAATAACTGGGTTCCTCGCGAAAGACATCCTCTACGGCTTTCCCCTTATGTTTGCCGAAATTGAATACCTCCACTCCTCGATCATCATAGATAATCCGCCCAGCATAATCAACGAACGGGCTCCGTGATGAATATTCGGCCAAGAAATCGACGTCATTCTCCAAATCGTCATAACGTTCCAGTTGGGCCAGCAAGACTTCGTAGGTTGCCAGGGTATCTGCCTCGGCCGAATGAGCCGCCTCGAGATCTTTACCACAATAGAACTTATAGGCTGCCACCAGCGTACGTTGTTCTTTCTTGTGGAAAATATTTTGTACGTCGACGAACTTCCGTTTTTTGAGGTCAATATCGACTCCCGCCCGCAAGAACTCTTCAACCAATACGGGGATATCGAACTTATTCGAATTGAAGCCACCCAAGTCACACCCGTCAATATACGCAGCAAGTGATTTGGCGATCTCCCGGAACCGCGGACAATCTTTGACATCTTCATCGGTGATATGATGCACAGCCGTCGCAGCAGGAGGTATGGGCATCTCAGGATTGATCCTTCGGGTCTTCGTTTCCTGATCACCATTGGGCATAACCTTGATCAACGAGATCTCGACGATCCGGTCTTTCGCAGGATCAGTTCCCGTAGTTTCCAGATCGAAAAATATGATCGGTTTTTTCAGATTCAGTTTCATGCTTATGCGTTAATCATCATGGGCATGAGTAACATCAGTGTATCGCTATCCTGATCGTCAGCGTAAATCGGCTTGAAAACTCCTGCCCGCGTAGAGTCAGCCAATTCGATCACAACGTTCGAAGTTTCGATATTCGACAGGATTTCCACCAAGAAAGTCGATTTGAATCCAATCGTAATTTCATCCCCTTCGTATTCACAAGCCAAGGTCTCATGGGCAGATACCGAAAAATCGAGATCCTGGGCCGTGAGATTGATCAGGTCCTTATGAATCTCCAATTTGATCAGATTCGTCGACTGGTTCGAACAAACCGCCACACGGCGGATCGCATTCAGCATTTCAATCCGGTCAACTCTCACTTTATTGGGATTGTTGGCCGGGATCACCGCATTATAATTGGGGTAATTGCCTTCGATCAATCGACAGATCAGTTGATGATTCTTGAGTGAAAAAATGACATTCTTATCATCGAAAGCAATGCCGACGGTATCACCCTCCTTACCCAACACACTTTTAAGCAGGTTTGCAGGTTTCTTGGGAAGAATAAACGAAGCGTCAACCTCCTGCCCATCCATTTTCGCGATATGACGGACCAATTTATGAGCATCCGTAGCCACAAAAGTCACATCTTTCGGTGCAATATGCACATACACACCGTTCATCACCGGCCGCAATTCATCATCTGCCGTGGCAAAGATCGTCTTATTGATCCCTGTCAGCAATGTATCCACCTCGAAATCCATTGAACGGCTCTCTTCGCCGAGCTCCGGATTGTTTGGATAACTCAAACCCGAAGTACCGGGCAACGCAATAGATCCCGTTTTCCAACTCACCTTGATTTCCCAGCTCGACTCGTCGGCTTCAATCGTCAACGGCTGTTCCGAAAACTCCTTAAGCGAATCTAGCATTAGTTTAGCTGGAGCAGCGATTACACCCTCTTGCTCAGCAGAATCCACCTTCAGAGTACCAATCAATGTCGTTTCGAGATCCGAGGCGGTAATCTTCAGTTGATCTCCTTTGAGGTCAAACAAAAAATAATCAAGAATTGGTAATGTATTTTTATTGCTAATGACTTTGCCCGTAGTCTGAAGCATATTAAGCAGCGCAGAACTGGATACGACGAATTTCATACGGATAAATATTTACGGTTTACTATTAATATTCAAAGATACTCCTTTTTTTTTAAATCGAAGCCAGTTTGTCGAGCGACATTACGATCATTTTATCAACAAACGGTTGGTAATCCGTATCGGCATCCCCCGCTACACGCTGTGCTATGATCGTGCAGATGGTTGCAGCACGATGCCCCATCAATCGGGACAGACCTGCAAGAGCCGAACTCTCCATTTCGAAATTAGTGATTTTACGATCATTATACCGAAACGACTCAAGTTTTTCATTAAGCGAAGGATCCGCAGGCGCAATGCGCAGAAAACGCCCTTGGGGCGCATAAAATCCCGGTGCAGAGATCGTCATACCTTCGCGTGTCACATCGGAAAACAATGAGGCCAACGCAGAATCACAATCAATAAAATAGGGATGCGCCAACAAACTGTTCCAATTAGTATACCGCACAAAAGCCTGCTCCATATCGAGATTGCATATTTCATTGCGCCCCGCATAAAAATTCAGCAATCCATCGAAACCTATCGAAGTGCGGGCCAACACATGGTCTCCTATCTTTAAATCCGGTTGCAAAGCGCCGGAGGTACCGAGACGCAAAAGGGTCAACTGTTTGGTCTCCGGTTTAACAGTCCGAGTCGCAAGATCGATATTGGCCAGTGCATCGAGTTCATTCAGCACTATATCTATATTATCAGTTCCGATACCGGTAGATACCACACTTATTTTCTTGTTTTTATACACACCTGTCACCGTCTTGAATTCGCGGTTTGCAGCCTGCGTGACAATCTTATCAAAATAAGCAGCAATTCGATCTACCCGCCCCGGATCACCAACCAAAATCACCGTATCTGCCAATTGTTCCGGGCGCAGATGAAGATGAAACACTGAGCCATCCTGATTAATTATAAGCTCGTCGGAAGGAATAATGCGCATAAGAGTTGTTTTTCGAAATGTGAGACACTTGTATTATTCAGATAAAAGTAACTATTTTGCAAAAAAAATCCTAATCGCATGACATTGATCAAATCAATCTCCGGAATCCGGGGAACCATAGGCGGCCCACAAGGTGAAAACCTGACCCCGCTCGATATCGTTCGGTTTACAACAGCTTACAGCACCTGGCTGCGCGAAACCACCAACAAGGACAAATTGCGGGTCGTAATTGGCCGAGATGCCCGCATATCCGGTCCGATGGTCAGCGACCTTGTGGAAGGCACACTACTCGGTTGCGGAGTAGACGTAATCAACGTCGATTTATGCACCACACCCGGTGTCGAAATGGCAGTAATCGCTCATCACGCAGATGGTGGCATCATTATGACCGCCAGCCATAACCCCCGGCAATGGAATGCCTTAAAACTCCTTAATGCACACGGAGAGTTTCTCAATGCTGCAGAAGGACATCGCGTATTAGAATTAGCCGATGCGAGTACAATCTCCTACCCTACAGTGGATCAGCTCGGTCATGTCGAAGCCCGCACATCATTTGACGAGGCGCATATCAAAGCCGTATTGGCTCTACCTCTGATTGACGTAGATATCGTACGCCGGCGCAGGTTCCGGGTCGTAGTCGATGCAGTCAACTCAGTCGGCGGCATTGTAATTCCCGCATTACTACGAGCCATGGGAGTCGAAGTAATCGAATTAAACTGTACTCCAAACGGTGAATTCCCGCACAATCCGGAGCCGCTGCCTGAACACCTAACCGACATTTCAGCACGGGTGGTCGCCGAGAAAGCCGACTTGGGTGTCGTGGTCGATCCCGACGTCGATCGGTTGGCATTGGTATGCGAAGATGGCTCGATGTTCGGGGAAGAATACACCCTGGTCGCAGTAGCAGACTATGTCCTTACACATACGCCTGGCAACACCGTATCCAACCTGAGTTCGTCCCGAGCATTGCGGGACGTAACCGAATGGCACGAAGGCAAATATTATGCAGCTGCAGTAGGAGAAGTCAATGTAGTGGCAAAAATGAAGGAGGTCGGTGCGGTTATCGGCGGCGAAGGTAATGGCGGTGTGATCTACCCCGAACTCCATTACGGACGGGACGCATTGGTCGGTGTAGCGTTATTTTTGACCCATCTGGCATCGCGCAATATTACAGCATCGGCATTACGGGCCGTTTATCCGAGTTATTATATTTCGAAGAATAAAATCCAGCTGACCCCCGAAATCGACGTCGACATGGTGCTCAATACGATCAAGGCCCAATACGCCGATGAGCAGGTCAACGATATCGATGGAGTAAAAATCGATTTCGAGCAGGAATGGGTTCACTTACGCAAATCGAACACCGAACCGATTATCCGTATCTACAGTGAAAGCAGAGACAAAGAATCCGCCGAACGATTGGCAGAAAAAATCATGCATGAGATTCGTTCAATCTGCGGGTTATAATTGATCATCTCAATTAATCATTTCAATCCTGCTTTTGAAAAGCAAAAAACAAATCACTACTCAAAATACTATAAAAAACAATCCGGAAACTTCCGGATTGTTTTTTATATAACGCACTATAGATCTATATATAACAAAGCTTCACCTTATCCAACAATATACATGCACAGGACTAGACTCAGAATCACCCTTATCTTGATGATGCCCCTTATAATGCACGAACCTCTATACGTGTCCAACTATCGCGAAAACGAAGATATATGTATCCAATCTGACCATAACTCATATCATACGTGACAATAAACCACTCACCATTCACTTCTTTCTTGCATTCCACACCAAAAACCGGTTCTATTTCTGACGCTTGTTCAAACAAAGCACCATCTTCTACAGCCATGACGCCATCGACATCATATTGCAACTCATCCACAGCTGGCAACAGGCCATAGCCATCAACGCGAGAAGGGCAATACCGAACCACAGCACCCACGACGTCTTTTTTATTTTGTTGAGATTGTTCAGCTTCCGCATACAACAAAGAAACGACCCGCATACGATAATAGATCGATCCAGACGCTAAGGCAACTGTACCCGAAGGAAATTCATGCAGTGCCTCGTCAGCATACACCGCATATCCCCCACCTACTTCTACGGCTGCTTGACAAACCGGATTATCGAGGAGAGGATAATTCAGATCGGAAAGGCCATTCACATGTCCATAGCAAGTCATCCACGCATCATTTCCGACAAAATTTCCCGCCCGGTCAATATACACATCGGAGGCTCCGAGATAGGTGTTCCCATTCTCTTCATTCATCATATTGAGCGTGACGGTCCCCTCCGGATCGAAAGAATCATTATCATTCTTCGAGCACGACACCAAGATCGGCAACAACAAAGCCACCGTTACAGGAATCAAATATTTCATTCGTTTTTCAAATTACAAGACATCACTACAGTTCCTCCCCGAGCAGACGGCATATAGCGTTCACACTGGAGATCGCATATCGATGCGAATATAGACAAAATAAATACCAAGACAAATGGATACGTCATTTTCAGATATGACAAAATCGAATCCTATCCAACTTGCCACTCCTTCATTACCGACCCAAAATTCATAGACTCTATTCCCAAACGGAATCCCTACCCTAAGCCATATTAAATTCATGTAAAGATTATTGCAATCGGTCCGAAATACAGGCAAAAAATACTATATTAGTTTACCAAACAATATAAACCTGACGTATGAAATACTTTTTCCTAAGTGTCTGTCTGTTGTGTACTACGGCTATTTGGGCCGGCACACCAATCAAAGTCGCCACATACAATCTACGGTTTGACAACCCGCAAGACGGAGACAATGCATGGTCTGAACGAAAAGAAAAAGTACGAGATCTGATCGTGCGGCATGATTTCGACCTGTTCGGCACACAAGAAGGGTTGATCGGACAAATCGAATATCTCGAAACCCTAAAGGATTACCGGCGTCATGGAGTCGGACGTGACGACGGCAAGAAAGAGGGCGAACACGCAGCGATTTTCTGGAAACATCGTCGGTTCAAATTACTCGACGCAGGTGATTTCTGGTTGAGCGAAACACCCGATCGGCCATCATTGGGATGGGATGCATTGCATTGCCGGAGAATCTGCTCCTGGATAAAACTCCAAGACCGCACGGATAAAACGATCTTTTTCGTGTTTTGTGCTCATTTCGACCACGAAGGCGCAAAAGCCAGGCAAGAATCGGCCCGCCTTATCCTAGAGAAAATTACCGATATTGCGGGTACAACTCCGACCATCTTCATGGGCGATCTCAACTCAAAACCCGAAGAACAACCGGTAAAGATTTTGTCGACCGTACTGCAGGACTGTCATCAGGTCAGCCAAACCCCACCCCAAGGACCGGCTGACACATTTACAGGATTTCGCTGGCAGCAACCGTTCCCGGGACGGATCGACCACATCTTCGTAACTCCGGGAATCGAGGTACTCGATTATACCGTAATCGATGATTCTTACGACCAGCACTACCCGTCGGATCATTTTCCCGTTGCCACTACGCTCAAGTTACCGAACATGTCATCTCGATAACGCACTCTCTTGCGATCCTAAATATTGTTATTATCTTTGAATCAACTTTTAACCTAAAATCTAACTGTACATGAAAAAACTATTACTCGGACTGGGCTGTCTGGCAATGCTGGCCAGCACAACTTCGTGGGCTCAAGATCCTTCTGGCGATCTGATGGAATTGGCCACGATCAAACAGGGCGTAAAAAGCAAACGGATCAGTAGCTCCGATCCGACTGGGGGTAACGGAGACAATACCGGTGTAATCAAAGCCGGAGAAACCCGCACCTTCGCAGAAATCGAAGGAACCGGAATTATTACGCACATCTGGTTTACAATCGCCCCGGGCCCCAGTGTATTAAGCCGTAATGACTTGATATTCCGTATTTATTGGGACGGGAACGACTATCCATCGGTAGAAGCGCCTATCGGTCCTTTCTTCGGCCAAGGATGGAACGAACAATATAACTATGCATCTCTGCCCCTGGCTGCAGGCCCCGGTGGCGGTACCGGTCTGGTAAGCTATTTTGCTATGCCGTTCGAGAAAGGAGCTCGTCTGGAAATCGAAAACCAAACTGACCGCAATATGGATTGCCTCTATTTCTATGTTGACTACGTGGAAATGGATAAACTCCCCGAAGGTGCCGGACGATTCCACGCATGGTACAACCACGAACTCACCGAAGCCAACCCTGAAGGTGAAACCGAATGGGGCCTTGTTGGCGATCCGGGTGCAAACAAAGACGGTGCAAACAACTACGTATTTGCCGATATCAAAGGGAAAGGTCACTTCGTAGGTATCAACTATTACGTACACTGCCCGTCTCCGATGTGGTATGGCGAAGGTGACGACATGTGGTTCATCGACGGCGAAACAAAAGCTTCATTACTGGGTACTGGTACAGAAGACTTCTTCAACACGTCGTGGTGCCCGAAAGAGCCGTTCCTGCATCCGTATTACGGTTATCCGCGCGTAAACAACGACATCGGATGGTTGGGCCGGACTCACGTTTACCGCTTCTTCATCGCGGACCCGGTATATTTCGACAAATCGCTCAAAGCAACCATCGAACACGGTCACAATAACAACATGACGCTCGATCTGGCCAGTGTAGCATATTGGTATCAGGATGAGGCTACCGCATTGCCTGAGGCTCCAACCAAAGAAGAGCGTGCCCTCAAACCGATGATCGGTGCCAATGAAATCCACAAATGGAGACACGAATGGCGCAAATCAAAAGGTAATGACCCGCAACTGTGGGGTAACGAATAAACACTATCACCAACATTAACAATATGCCGCCGGGTCAGTCTCATACGATCCGGCGGTATTTTTTACCCAAAACGCAGCAATATGAAGACACTAATACTCCGTACTCTTGCCTTTTCTGCGATAGGAGTTGGCTGCGCGGTATTATTCGCATCATGTCAAACACAACCGCAACATGTACTTATCACAGCGCATGCAACCAACGAAACCCAAGCTCTGTATCGCAATCTGGCACAACTCGCCAAACACCATATTTTGTTCGGACACCACGATGCGAACGCTTACGGCCATACATGGAGCGGTGAAGCAGGACGAACCGATGTAAAAGATGTATGCGGATCACATCCGGCCGTTATCGGTTGCGATTTCATGGATATGACCATGGACAACACACCCGAACGCCAAGCCGAGATCGAAAATGATCTGCGACGGCGTATAACGGAAGTTTACGACGCAGGTGGGGTGAATACTGTAACATGGCATTTTCGCAACCCGGTCGACGACAAAGGTTTTTATTTCGAGGAGAGCCCGTACCAGGCCGTCAGTATGATAATCCCGGGAGGCGAACGACATACACAATACAAAAAGATACTGCAAAAAATCGCACGGTTCGCCGGTTCGGTCCGTGGGACAGACGGGCAACTCGTCCCAATGATATTTCGACCTTTCCATGAATACGACGGGGATTGGTTCTGGTGGGGCGTTCCCCATCACTGTTCTAAAGACGAATTTATTGCACTATGGAGATTTACCGTCGATTATCTCAAGGATTCATTAAATGTAAGTAATTTTATTTATGCCATTTCCCCTGATTACACGTTCAATTCCAAAGAAGAGTTTCTGGAATATTATCCCGGGGATGAATATGTGGATCTGATCGGCATGGACAATTACAAAGACTTTCAACCCGACAAAGGTTCATTGGAAGCCTTCTCCCGCAAACTCAAAATCATATCCGATTTGACACACGAACGAGGCAAATTAGCCGCTCTGACAGAGACCGGCGTAGAGGGTATACCCGACCCTCAATGGTGGACAGAAACCCTACTCCCCCGTTTAAAATCGGCCGACATTCAACTATGCTACATGATGGTATGGCGCAATGCCTGTGATATTCCGACACACTACTACGCACCATTCCCCGGTGAACCAAGTTGCCCGGATTTTATCAAATTCCGTAACGACGGATTCGTCTTATTTGCCGACGACCTGCCGGATATGTACCATTAACACCTTCTACCCCAATACGTAATTGCATAAACTCAGAGAAATGCATTTCTCATACAGGTATACTATGTACCAAGAAAGAGGGGACGATCTTAAGATCGTCCCCTCTCCTATTCCTATCGACCTCGAAGCATCGAAGTCTACACGAAACTACATTAATCACGAACCCAAAGCAGATCGATACCCACTTTTGCAGGACCATCGCTCACGCTTTCGATCGTAATGATATTTTCGCCTTGTTTGAAGTCGACAGCATCCGTATTGAACGAACGGTTCAACCGACGACCGGGTTCATTCAGATCGATCACTTCCTGACCTCTCAAACGAACAGGCTGATCATTGATATACACTTTCACTTTGCCTCCATTCTCCATCAGAGCAAACGTAAGTTGCATATCCTTGTGTCCAGCCGATGTATTGACAGCCATTGTCAATTTTTCGCCAGCCTTGGACGGAGTCCATACCATAAGATGGCCGCCAGCCCATAACGGATCGTGTTCATAACTGATCGGGCCACCACTACGCAACGTTTGTTCTGCCGAAAGGAAACGATAATCGGTAGCGCCTCCGGCCGAAACAGGAATCCATACAGGCATCTCCATCGTACGTACCATGTCGGGAGTAATCGAATAATGATCATCAATCATATTGTGTTCACCGTACAAATAGAGCATACGTGCATATGAGAAATTCGGAACCAAGCTATGAGGCAACAATTCCAAATAAAAAGCCAACTTATCATTGAAAGGAATATCGTCAATGATATGCCAACGGAAATTAGTCACAAAGCCACGCGTACAAGGACCATCATCGCGAGGTTGACCACAATACGGATAATAGAAGATATCCTCAATTGACCACGAATAATTGAAATAGTCCTCACTTCCGGTTCCGAAGAACGAGGGGAACGTATCGTCATCGACAAAAATCTTCTCGTCACCTTCACCCCACCAGTTACCACCGGCAGTCGGAATATTACAAGGATTCATCAGGTAGCAGGCGGCTCCAACGACACGGCCTTGTCCCATGGCCAACAAATAAGGCACATCGCGCACTTCGCTTCCGGCATTAATTCCATGATCGACACGCCAACGAGCACGCATGTACATCGAACGGTTATCGTCCCATGTATAATCCTTTGTCGAAACTTGGGCCTCGATACCTACAGGTACTTGAGACATATTTTCCACCTGAATCACAGCGCTCTGTTTGAACGGCATAACAAAACGGCTCGACATTGTTCCATCCAAGGCCACCGAGAGCGGAAGCGATACGAACGGGTTGACTCCCGGCGCTGCGCCGAAGAAATCACCGATAGGTGCCTCGATTTGAGGAGCCGATGCTCCATCGAAAAAGATACGCAGAATGGTTTGACGCATCGTTTGTTCGGGAAGCGGTGCATCCAATTTAATTTTTAAATTATCGATCGCTTTGCCCCCTTCAATACGGATCAGATCCTGACGAACACCTACGGGAACCGTTGCTTTTACACTTTCAGTTTTACCTGCGGGCTTCATCTGGCCGTCCGGATCTTTCATCACCGCAAGAACGCGGTCGAGTTGCGGACGATAGGTCTCGATATCAGACGGCTGGAAGGTCCGAACTTTCGCTCCTTTTTCATATAATCTCACCCCGACATGATAGAAGTGGGTCGAATTCAAACGTCCGATCCATTCGATCCGGCAATTCTTCGCAAAAGGAATCGGGAAATACAATGCATCAAACTGACGTAATGTTCCACGATAATCTTCACTTTTAAGGGTCGAATTGAGCTGTGCCGGAAGATTCCACAAAAACTCACGGGCATTACCGTTAAATACCTCTTTCCCGTCGAGATACATACGAATATCTCCATCAATCGTCGCGGTCCACAAACGAACGATCGCACCCGGGCCATCCACATCACAAATCAAATACTCACCAATTCCATCCTCTCCCGGTTCTTTCAATACGGCTTCAAACGCAGGGATCGGCTCCCCGCCAAATCCATCAGCATTATAAAACCATCCCGGATTATCCGGCGAGGTGCTACGCCGGTCATACGATGAAAACTGTATGGATTTGTAAGGATGACTGTCTTTCAAAGTCAAGCGATCCATATCGATCATCTCATCGAGCAGAGTCCCTGTCGTAATTTGATCGGACTGGGCTGATACCGTAGCCACTGAGGTGCAACAACACAGTGCCGACAGTAACATCGTGGAAATTCGTCTCTTCATGCGAATAATTCTTTAGGTTAATATGGTCGAAAGTAGTGAAATTTCTCGAATTTAAAAAGGTTTCCCCGGCAAACTACCTCACACAAAATGCCAGGACCTGAAAATCGGCTGATTTCCAGGTCCTGGCATTTAATACACCAATACACATCACTTAACCATCTTGAACATCATACATCCATGACGCGGAATTTCCAGTTCGGATACTGCGCCAATATCACCCATATCGACCTGACGCCACAAATCACGGACCTGTTTTACCTGTCCATATCCCAACTTTTTCCAATCCACTTCTACCGTTGCATCTGTAGGACGACGGTTAAACACCGATACGGCCCAAGATCCGTCGGCCAACGGTTTTTCCCAAACTTCGATCATCGATTCATCCGAGATGCAATAGCCTGATTTGCCCAGAGGATCCTGATCGACAGCGATCACTTCTGCATTACACAACACATTCAAGGTAAATTCATCCAACGTTGTAATATCGCCACTGAAAATCAACGGAGCCGAGATCATACACCACAATGTCATACAGGTATATTGTTCACTGGGCGACATATCGCTACGTTTAGTCCCGCCGGTCTCAAAATCATATATATCGCCGAAGAGCAGATAATCGGGGTCGTTCCAACCGCCCGGGCCCGAATAATCTTTGATCGTCCCTTGGAAGAAACCCATACTGAACATGTTGTCCACCAAACTCGGACCGCCGATATCGCCACGTGTACGCCATGATTGGCCCCCGACTTCAGCACCCCACTCCCACACATTATCCATACCATATTGGCAAAGATTATAAACGATATCGCGAGGTAATGCACGCAGATATTGGTTCATTTTAATGTACGGCTTACGGAAATAATCTGGATCGTTAGAGTCGTTCTTCACATCCCATCCGTAAGAACACCAGTCATATTTCAGAAAATCAAAGCCCCATTCCGCAAAAGTCTTCGCATCCTGCTCCTCATGGTTCAATGCGCCCGCATAACCGCCGCATGTAGCTGACCCAGGAGATGTATACAAACCGGCCTTCAAACCCAGCGAGTGTGCAAGATCTGTAAAAGCCTTCATATCTGGGAAATTCTCGTTACACAAGATCGTCCCATCTTTAGCACGCAGAGGACCTCCAATCACAGGATCATCGCTATTTACCTTAATCATCCAACCATCATCAATGTTCACAAAGCAATATCCATAATCGGCCAAACCTGTTGATACCATGGCACGTGCAGCATCTTCCATATCTTTCTGAGTAACGCCCAGCAGATGGATATACCAGCTATTCCAGCCCATGTGTGGAGTTAGGGCCAATTTATCGCCCGAAACGATCTTCAACGTGTCGATGCATTCCCCTTTGCTGTTACTTGCTGTGATGGCAACCGGATATTCTCCTCGGGCCGGAGACGTTCCAGAAATAATACCCGTTTCGGCATCCAACACCAAACCTTCAGGAAGACCTGTCGCACTGAAATTGATCGGACGTTCTCCTGTGGTTGCAACGCGGAACAAGAAGGGTTTTCCGGGGGTCACGCCATAAACTTTTGCGCCATTGATACGTGGCGTAGCAGCAGCAGGAGGCGTCAACAAATAGGGTTCTTCATGAATATAACGATCGGTCGGTTGAGGTACCGAGTTACATGTAAATTGCGCATCAGCCCAATTGGCGTGGTCATAAGCCTGCCCGTCTGCCGTCGTCGTGGCCATAAGAAACAGCTCTTGCACTCCACGCAAATTAACATCCACCGGAATCGCCGGATCTCCGGTACGCATCACGCCACTCGAAAAAGCCAGACCTTTGTCCGTAAACACATAAAATTCGACCGTGCCGGTATCCGTAGCATTGTCGTCCAACCCGACCATCGCCGTAAACCGACCAGCCGACCCGTCGTGCGTAAATGCCATTTCACTACTTGCATGGCTACCTACACCTCGTTCGTAAACAGTACCTGCAATAGACAACGGGGTGCCAGTGACAGACGAATCGGCTTTCGGAGTTCCCCAGCCGCTCGTCATATAACTCAAATCAAGATCCGACAAATAAACGGTCTGCTTGGGGGCACAAGCAGTGGCAAGCACTGCCAGCCCGAGATAAAAGATGGATCGTTTCATCATTTTTTCGCATTCGTTCAACATCAGGTTAGTATGTAATCATCAAAACGGAATACTCTCACCTTTTAATGAATACATCGTAAAAATGTGAAATTTCCATCGTATAAAAAATGGATAAACCGTTAAATAGATGCATAATCTGACGATACAGCACCTATGAATCCAGCATCTCACGACCCTCGTCGCCACATGATCAATTACCAATATAGGCCCAGACCTGTTCTTTCATCAAACGGCAAAAACGGTCGAGTTCTTCACGACTGGCTTCCCGGCCATATGTCAGAAGTTCCAACGAATGAGGAATTGAAGGAATACAATACGACGGATGAGTGTACGGATACTGGTTCATCAAAAAACCCATCCGTTGATAAAAATGGAGACGCCGCACAGAAATCTCATCAACAGGTGGGTCAATCTCCAGAATCACCAGCGAATCGTTTGATTGATCAATCAAGGCTTGTAACACATATGAACCGTAATTTTTTCCGCGCAAGGCCGGTTCTATTGCCAAATGTTCGACAAAAACCAGATCTGACCACTTCCATATCCACAGCAAACCGACAAATTGATTGCCATCCATTACAAGGCGACAATCGAAATTTGGATCTTGCATTGCACGCATATGGGAAGCATAGGAGCGTCTCTCATGAAGTGGAAAACTAAATTCATAAAGTTCCCACGCTTGTTTTTGCACCGTTTCGGACGCATCATGCCAGGTCAAAAAATCAAGTTTCATAATTTTATCGTTTTGGATACATGTGTATAATACAGGAGCGCCACGACATACTTTCTCAACATTCAACTACGCGCCGCCTATGTGCGATAACAAAAAAACCTGACGACCTATCGACCATCAGGGATTCTTGTTGACCCACCAGGATTCGAACCTGGAATGACAGAACCAAAATCTGCAGTGTTACCATTACACCATGGGTCAATGCCTTTCAGCAGCGCAAAGGTAACAAAAAAATTATTCGAAACAATAGTTTTTATTCATCCAATAAAACTTAGTTTCACTCTGTCGTTTGATTTTCGTTACACACACTCTTATAAAACCGTATTACACAGCATATTCACATAAACTTCTGTTAAAATACAGAAAATTTATATGCCGTAAAATGTCGGTACGTATTCTGAGGCAACAACACGATGGAAGGAAAATCCGGATGATTGGGTGCATCAGGATAACCTTGTGGTTCAAACGCCAAACCGGCCCCGCTATAATAAGCTACCCCCTCTTTGCCTACATCAGAACCATCCATCAGAAAACCCGTATACATCTGCAACGAAGGCTGATTCGTATAAATATCAACACAACGCCCCGTCGATTCTTCTTCAATCCGAACAGTCCAATCACTACAATCGCCAGGATTATCAACCACGTAGGAGATAGAAAAGCCATACTCGCCAGGGTAAGCCAAGGTCAACGCCGTCAAAGAATCAGAAACCGTACGTCCATGTACAAAATCGTAGGGCGTACCGTCTACTGGCACATACTCTCCTGTCGGAATGAAACCTTCATCACACGCCAGATACCGGGATGCCTTCAAAGTCACACGATGAGAAAACGCCTGAATTCCACTATTGGCCAACAGGTTAAAATACGCATGATTGGTCAAATTGACCGGAGTGGGTCGATCGGTACGGGCCTCACAATTCATTAACAACGCATCATAATTGGTCAACAGATAAGTGACCGAAACCTCCAACCGTCCGGGATAACCTTCCTCTCCATCCGGTGATTCAAGGGTGAATTCAACCCCCTCCTGCCCTGACCGGTCGCGAAAAGTCCGACAACGCCACATCTGCACATGAAACCCGCGAATTCCACCATGAAGATGATTCGGGCATGTAATGCCATATGCATCATTAGCGGCCAACGGATAGGTCCTGCCATCCAGCGTAAATTGTGCACCCGCAATGCGACCGCATACACGCCCGACGATAGCGCCGTAATACTGTTCTGCAGCCGTACGATATTGCGACAACTTATCAAATCCAAGTACGATATCGCCGGGATGACCATTCCTATCGGGAACGAACATACTGACCCAACGTGCACCGTAATTGGTAAATTGAGCAACCAACCCATGTGCATTTCGCAACGTAACAAGGACCTCCTCGCCTCCTCCATCGCAAAATGTTGCGGCATCCAACAATCTGAGAGTTTCGTCTTTCATGACCCCACTTATATCTTCTTGATCCGCATAATCTTACTTGTCAACACACCAGACAAAGGAAGATCGAGACCGATATTCATCAAATACTCACCCTTAAACTCTCCATCCAAACCTTCCACACTGTATGTCATAGCAGGGTCCAGTCCTTTGAGCTTAACTGTGCTGGCACGCTGATCCTCTTCAGTTGCATTATAAGGGAATTC
>CASDSC010000083.1 GCA_949283215.1 uncultured Alistipes sp.
ATCGGAATCGTTATTACGGACTTACCTTCTGGACTCCGAACATCAACATTTTCCGGGATCCACGTTGGGGTCGGGGTCAGGAGACCTATGGTGAAGATCCCTATCTCACTTCCCGAATGGGGGTAGCTTGTATCAAGGGATTGCAGGGCGATCATCCGAAATATTTCAAGACGCATGCATGTGCCAAACATTATGCCGTGCATAGCGGTCCAGAATGGAGCAGGCATTCGTATGATGCCGAGATTAGTGACCGGGATCTGTGGGAAACCTATCTGCCTGCTTTTGAGGCCGCCGTTAAAGAGGCAAATGTGCAGGAGGTCATGTGTGCCTACAATGCCTTCAAAGGGAAACCGTGTTGTGGCAGCGACAAATTGCTTATCGATATTCTACGGAATCGCTGGGGATATAAGGGTCTGGTGGTCTCCGATTGCGGGGCAATCAACGATTTTTATATGGAGAATCGTCATGAGACTCATCCTTCACCACAAGCATCTTCAGCGGATGCAGTCCGAACTGGAACCGATCTCGAGTGCGGGTCTGTGTACCGTAACCTCAATAAGGCTCTTGAAGAGGGATTGATTACTGAAAAAGAGATAGATGTTTCGTTAGGCCGTTTGCTCAAATCCCGGTTCGAATTGGGAATGTTCGATCCGGCGGAGAGAGTGCCTTGGAGCTCTTTACCCTATTCTATTGTGAGTTCCAAGCCGCATCTTGAACAAGCGGAAAAGATGGCCCGTCAATCGATCGTACTGCTTAAGAATGATAAAAATGTCTTGCCTCTCGATAAAAACATCAAAAAGATTGCTGTCATAGGGCCCAATGCTGCCGATAGTGTGATGTTGTGGGGTAACTATAACGGTACGCCGCAATCTACCGTTACCATTCTTGAGGGGATTCGTCGAAAATTGTCTAAGACTGAAATCGTGTATGAGAGCGGCTCATCGTTGGTAGAGCCTATCGTACATCGTTCGCTAATCGCTGATTTCACAACCAGAGATAACCGGAAAGGAATGGAAGTGCGTTTTTATAAGAATCCGTATTTCGGAGGCACACCTGCAGCCAAACTGGTCAATAATCTGGAAATCGTGTATAATAATTCTGGAGGGACGGCTGTTGCTCAGGGGGTCGATATGGAGGGAACATCGACCAGTATCGAAGGTCGCTACAAAGCCACTTATACGGGCGATGTTGTTTTCGCAATTAGGGCCTCCGATGGCTACCAACTCTTTGTGAATGCTAAATTGGTTTCACAAAAAAAATCGGGAGGTAAAGCTGAATACCGTATGGCTGTACGAGAGGGTTGGACTTATGATGTGCGATTTGAGCATGTCCAAAAACACAGCGGAATGAATATCGAGATGTCCGTTTACCGGGAAGAGCCGACCAATTATGCAGCGATCGCTTCCAAGGTGGCGGATGTTGATGCTATTATTTATGTGGGAGGTCTCTCTCCGCGTCTGGAGGGAGAGGAGATGTCGGTGCCGTATCCCGGATTCAAAGGAGGCGACCGTACGTCGATCGAATTGCCGGAGGTACAGCGTAAGATGCTTGCTACACTCCGCTCTACGGGGAAACCCGTCGTTTTTGTATTGTGTAGCGGCAGTGCATTGGCTCTGACCGATGATGAGAAAAATTACGATGCACTATTGGCTGCCTGGTATGGGGGTCAGACGGCGGGAACTGCGGTGGCAGATGTTCTGGTCGGTGACTATAACCCGGCAGGAAGATTACCCGTGACATTTTACAAGTCGCTCGAACAGTTGGACGGTGCTTTGCTTGACAACGATACTCTTCGCCGTGATTTCGAAAATTATAATATGCAGGGGCGTACCTATCGTTATATGACCGAAAAACCGCTCTATCCTTTCGGATATGGGTTGAGTTATTCAACTTTTGATTATGGGAGGGCAACTCTCTCTGCTCAAAAGGTAGAAGCCGGAACCGGTCTGACGATCACCGTTCCTGTAAAGAACACTTCTTCGCGCGATGGGGAGGAGGTCGTTCAGGTGTATGTCCGGCGGCTCGGTGACGCACATGCTCCGCTCAAATCGCTTCGGGCATTCAAACGCGTGGCGATCAAAGCCGGTCAGGTCGAGAATGTGACTCTGAATATCGACTCCAAGTCGTTCGAATTTTACGACGATGAATCTTCTTTGATGATGGTTAAAAGAGGCAGTTATCAAATTCTCTATGGAGGATCTTCAGATGATACTGTTCTGAGAAGCATTAAAATTAAAGTGAGATAGTGTGGTGCGAGAGGGGGTAAATGTGGTCGATTCGGACGTTTTGTGTCGTGGTTTGTCTGCTGTTCGTTTCGTGCGGCAGCAGCAGATCCGGACGTGTCGAGTTGCTTGATGCTGCGTGTTTCGACACTATTTTGAACGGCGTAAGGGTCGGAGTCCACACCCTCTCTAGCAAAGACGGTATGACAGATTACCGATTACGAGGCAAGATTGGCCGCTTTGGGGGGCCGGCCGCTTTGCGCTCGAAGGAGGGAGTGCCAGTTTGCGGAAAACGATAATGGAGTGAATCATTTTCATGGTAAAACAGGAGGCTGGTTAACCAAAGTTTGAGAGAAAGTGGTGTCAGATAGATTGTATATTGCTGAAAATATGTGTGTTTTATGGGAGCGGAGCGTCGGGAGAGATGTTGATATTCTAGTTGCCTGTTCTCTTTCGGAGGATATGAATATAAATTTCTGGCGACCACCGATGTTTTGATTGTGTACAATCTTACGTCGCATTGCTATTTCAATTTCTACGGGATGATGACAGTCAGTATTTCTTCGTATTGGCTGAAGATTCATATCGATTCTTGTATCCCAACTGATTCTTATGGGGAAGATAGTTTCCATTGTGGGGCCCCATTTGATTTTCGAGTGGCCAAAGAGATTGAACGTGATATGAATGCTGATTTTACTCCCTTCCGTTACGGCTGAGGATACGATTATAATTTTGATTGGATAAGAGTGCTTTGGAAGCTGTTGCGGGCTATGCACCTTCGAAAGGGAGTAGTGTTGGAGGTGTTGATAGACCAACTGGGTATTCAATTTTACAGTGGTAATTTCATTGCATGGCGCAGGTATAGGCAAATGGAGTAACCGGTCTCCTTTATCGGACTGGATTTGCACGCTAAAATCAGAATTTCCCCGATGTTCTGAACCGTGTGAATATTCCATGTGTCGTCCCGAAACCAGGAGAAAGGTGCTGTGAGTTGCGTGTTTATAAATTTTCGACAGTCCAGAGATAATCGTTTTGTGTGGGGGTATTGGAGGGTATGTAGAATATGTAGAAAGGGCTGAAGGGTGAAAGGAAACCTCTGGAAACAAAACAAGGAAATGCGGAGTGGCAGAACGCCCGAAC
>CASDSC010000084.1 GCA_949283215.1 uncultured Alistipes sp.
CCTTCTCCGCTGAGCTATTCCACCTTATTTTTATCAAGCAGATAGGAGATACCCTTGCTCATCATCCCGGCCACGGTACGACTTCGTTCAACCATACGCGGCAACGAGGGTATTACTTCACCCGCAAGGTCGATGCCGTATTGCGCAGCATTCCGTGCATAGGCATATACCTGGGCGCTTTTGAGCAACGCCTTGGTAGGAATACACCCCCAATTCAAACATGTACCTCCCGGCTCCGCTTTTTCAACAAGGGCCGTTTTCTTCCCTAACTGGGCTGCCCGAATCGCCGCCACATAACCCCCAGGGCCACTTCCGATTACAACAATATCGTATTTCATTACAATAGTTTTAATGCGTTCATTTAATGTATTAATTAACAATATGCCAATAAAGTTATTTGATCGGTTCCGTTCACACCAAACACACCTATCAGCATGAACCGGAACCCCTATGGGCTCCGGTTCTTCGATTATTTCACTTCACGTACTTTCAAGCGATCTCCTGTTGATCCTGCCACCGCTTTCTTCCAGGTATCGTCATAACCCGGAAAATCAGGCATCGCAATCATACGAGGACCGTTACCGTTCGTCTCGAATTTACCGTCTTTCTCTTTCTTTACATTACCGTCCATGTATTTGACCAACAGATAATGATCCAATTCGACCCATTTGTTGAACATCGCCTGAGCCGTACCGACCGAATAGTTGGTCAAATAGCTAATGGCCAACTCGGGAGACTCCTTATATAGAGTCTGGGCAGCTTCATCGACCGCCTTCACCTCGCTCAAACAACTGTTTTCGTGATCATTCACCACACGTAATATATCGGCACTCATACGATCGTAACGCAAATAGGCAAAATTGGTAACCCGGTTGAAAAGCCAGAAAGCCGAAGTGGGCGAATATTCGGCCATACTTCCGTTCCCCTGGGCAAAACATTCGGGTACACGGTCCACCGAACAGTAGATCGGCGTAAGACATGAGGTGCCGGCATCATCCACACCGAACCACAAAATACAACCGATCGGATCGGGCAACCAACTACGTGCCTGTGCCACGAACCAGAAACCGGTCTGCTGCGTTGCGATCGCACGTTCATTGACATATTTTTCGCCATCTACCTCGAAATCCATCGGACGCCAACGGTATGGCAACTTGTTGCCACCAGCACCGATATCGTATCGCATATCCAGAGGCGTATCTTCATAATGATCACGCATAAAATCCATGACTTCCTTGGGGGATACCTTCTTTTCGGGTTTTACCCACAACGGCATACGATTCCGAGGATTGTGACCCAGGGCGTAATCTTCATACTGATCCATTCCTTTGGCAACTTTCCGAAACACACTCCACACACGTGCCTCACATCCACGCATCAAATTGAAATCGAGCGGAGAATAGGTATCCGAAAAACTGAAATCCTTGTCACTACCCGAATAAAGGCCCGCTTCCCGTGCGAATGAAATCACATCTGGAGCATACAGGCAATTCTCAGGGTCATCCAGAGGAAACTGGGTAATCCGCGCCTGATTGGCATGGGCCGACACATAACCGTCCGGAATCCGACGTGCTACCCAAACAATCCCTTTATTCCGATTCTTGCCATCGACGATATCCATTCCCTTGCCGATCATCTCGAGAATCCATACTTCGTTCGGGTCCGCAATCGAAATCGATTCGCCCGACGAGACATATCCATATTCGTTGGCCAACGTGGTGATCACTTCGATCGCTTCACGAGCTGTCTTTGCACGTTGCAATGCAATGTAGATCAATGAACCGTAATCCATGATACCTGTCGTATCCATCAGTTCCGTGCGCCCTACAAAAGTGGTCTCAGAAATCATCAACTGGTGTTCGTTCACATTGCCGACTGTTTGATAGGTATGAGCCACTTGGGGTATCTCCCCTAAATATTTACCCGTATCCCACTCATAGATTTTCACCATGGTACCTGGTGCATAATCCTGGGCTGGATGATAATAGAGTTCTCCATATAGAGTGTGAGAATCGGCTGCATAGGAAATCATCGTAGAGCCATCGGTCGACGCCCCTTTCGTAATCAATATGTTCGTACAGGCATTGCCGGCACGTGGTGATAGCAGAGCTCCCAGTAGCGCAGCAGTAAGAAAAAGTTTTTTCATAGTATAATGCAGTTTAGGCTTAATGCAGACAAAAATAAAAAATTATATGAAAAGAGTGGAAACACAAAACAAAAATCAAATGGAAATTACACGAAAAACCAAAAACATACACCCATAACGTGTTTCCATTAACAAACAGGCGCACAAGCAAAATGTCCTTACACTCACTACATCAAACCCAATAACAGGCAGCACCGATCCGCTCATGTTCTTCCAAGCACCAACCTACTGACAAAAATCAGCACACAACACTGTACATAAATAAAATATCAGTATATAAATCAACCATTAATTAATCCCCTCACACAAAACTAAGGGTCCTTGTTGCTTTGTTTCGAAACGTATAAATACCCATAAGCATCGAAAGCAATACGGACCTATGCGTCCCGGTACTCAATTTTCTCGCGCCATAGTGTAAACCGGATAGAAAACAGAACCGACCGTTGGCAAATTCGTATTATTTCGATACCTTGGGGTCCTAAAAACCAGAAACTCGCACAATGGATATTAAAATTTTAGGGTCGGGATGCGCATCATGCTCAGCCCTCCTCAAAACTACAGAACAAGTCGTTAACGACTTGCAGATAGAGGCTACGGTCGCAAAAGAGAGTGATGTCGACAAAATACTGTCTTATCGGGTCATGCGGTTACCCGCAATGGTTATCGACGGAAAGGTCGTGTCGGCCGGCTTCAAACTTACCTACGAACAAGTAAAGGCTTTGGTAATTAAACATCAAAAATGAAAAAACGAATTATATATGGCCTGTTAGCCATTGGCATGGTTGCGGGAACATCATGTATCAGGGAAAATCAACAACAGAAGCAATCACTCAAAGCTGAAACTATTGC
The DNA here is from genome assembly GCA_949283215.1 of uncultured Alistipes sp. GTDB lineage: Bacteria > Bacteroidota > Bacteroidia > Bacteroidales > Rikenellaceae > RGIG1874. Next base: position 2,996 of record CASDSC010000084.1, read on the forward strand.
AGCGCCGACAGATAGCACCAAAATCTCTGAAGACACGACCGGACGAATCGAGATCATCTGTTTTTACGGGACAAAACGTTGCGATGCTTGTGTAGAAATGGAAAAAAGAACCCGCCATATCGTCGACAGCCTATATGCTGACGATCCTCGCATCTCATTCCGCGCGATCGACATTCGCGAAAAAGAGAACCAGGAGATTGCAGAACGATACAGCGCCGTTTGGTCTGCACTCTTTGTCAACACATGGAAAAACGGAAAAGAACACCGGGACGATTTGACTAAGTTCGGCCTCGGACTGGCTGATAAAATTCCGGAACGTTTCGACGAGGGAATGATCATGACGATCAACGACGCATTGGAAAATCTCACCAAATAACAGCCTCTACGGCATTGAACACTCAACCGACTCTACGACTGTGGAATTTCTACAATCCCTATTGGACAATCAAAGTACTCCTGCTATCTCAGCATTCATTTTGGGTATGATGACCGCACTCAGCCCGTGTCCTCTGCTAACCAATATATCTGCAATCGGATTTATCAGCAAAGACATTGAAAGTCGGCACAAGACATTCCTAAACGGCGTACTCTTTACGTTGGGCGGAATGTGCTCTTACACGATCCTTGGACTGATCATCATCCCTCTATTGGTCAAAGGGGCCAGCACATACGCCGTTCAAAAAGCAATCAGCTCATACGGAGAATTGTTGATCGCCCCGATCATGGTCGTTATCGGCCTGGCCATATTATTTGCCCACAAAATCAATATAGGCAAGATCAATATCGGAGGAGAAGGATTGCAACGTCGTGCCCGTAGAGGCGGTTGGGGCGCATTCATGCTCGGGGCCCTATTCGCCCTCGCGTTCTGCCCCACCAGCGGCCTTTTCTTTTTCGGCATGCTCATGCCTCTCGCGGCCGCTACGGACGGAGGGTTTCTGCTTCCTCTGCTCTTTGCTGCAGGAACGGCACTGCCCGTACTGATCATTGCATGGATCATCGCATACAGCATGAACCTGCTCGGACGATCCTATCAGAACATGCAGCGTCTGCAACAATGGTTCACAAGAATCGTCGGACTGGTATTTATCGGTATCGGCATTTACTTCGCCTACATCTATTATTTCTAACTGTATTGGTGCGCACATTCCTCATAATGTTTCTTTTTGCGAGTAACATAAAAAACGGGCGACACGTGAATGGATCGTCCTTAAAAAAACAGGACAGGAGCAATAACGCGTGAATACACAAATAGTGTTTTGACGAGATTGTTCCGGAGGTAAATGAGCGGTTCAGCCGCATGAGGAGGCAAAGTTCGGAAAGAGTTGCGTTACTAGATCGTTACCGCAGCTTTTTCCGGACTTCGTTTTTA
>CASDSC010000085.1 GCA_949283215.1 uncultured Alistipes sp.
TAAATATCGACTATCGGCCCTCAGGCAACTCTTCGCCATCCACTCCGATCATCGATCCGAATCTGGCATGGTCACCCGTACGCGCCAAAATCGACAACAAGAAAACATATATTCGTATTGAGACAGACAGTTATAGTGCAATAATTCACAAAACGCCCTTTTCGGTCGAGATACACGGCGCAGAGGGCAACCTATTGGTAACCCAACAGGCAGCACCTCAAAACGGGCAACTGAGTTTCACTCACGATCCGGCAGACAACTACTACGGGCTTTCCGGATACAATCGAGACGTCAATCGCGGGATCCAAGGCATCACGCGCAATCAAGGAGGCAGAATACAGGCCCAGCCGCAAGGTGGTAGCGGGGGTCCTTTTATATGGTCCAGCGCGGGATACGGTATTCTGCTCGACACTGACGGAGGCGAAGTAACCAACACAAACGGTCAATTAACCTTCAAGGGCTGTTCTCAAGCCAATTTCAATTATTTTATCATTGTTGGCGCCCCACGCGAATTGATTTATTCAGCGGGTCAGGTCACCGGCCTACCGCCGATGTTTCCGAAGTGGAACTGTGGTTTCGGCCAACTTGAATGGGGAATAACGGAAGACGAATTCAAACGCCATATTGCGGGTTACCGCGAACGGTCAATTCCTTTCGACTGGTTTATGCTCGATTTCGACTGGATGGACTGGGGAGCCGACAATTATGGGGAATTCCGCTGGGGGCCCAATTTTCCGTCGGGGCCGACAGGCGGGATGAAAAGTTGGTCCGAAGCGCACGGGGTCAAAATTACGGGAATCACCAAGCCGCGCATTATCGGCAAGAACGCAGACGGTAGTTTCACGGCGCAAGGACAATATGCCGAAGACCATGGGTTCTGGTACCCTGGAGAAGATTTCTATAACGACTATTTCAGCGGCAAACCGTCCAAAGATCTACAGTTTGCCATTCCTGAGTGCCGCACGTGGTGGTGGGAACATTTATGTGAAGGCGGATTCGACCAAGGAGTCGTCGGTTTTCTGAACGACGAATGCGATGATGCAAACGGAGGAGGTTTGTACAGTTTGGGTAACTTTTCGAATCTGCACATGCAACAGAGCATATACGAGGGACAACGCGCCCACTGCGACACGCGTGTCTGGTCAGTCAATCGGACGGGTTACCTCGGCTCGCAACGTTATGCTTACTCGGTTTGGTCGGGTGATAACTATCCTAATTTCGCCGATCTGCAAACGCAGCCGGCCAAACTACTTACGGCCAACAACATACTGATGCCGATCTGGGGTTTCTGCGCCACAGCCTTCTGGGACACCGAACCATTCACCCCCGAATTTTACATACGCTCGGTACAAACCGCATTTTATGCACCGCTCTTTTTTCTGCACGGGACCATTAACATGCAGAAACAGCCATGGTTCTATGGAGAGGATGTAGTAGAAGCCACACGGGAAGTGGTCAATCTTCGTTACCGTTTGATTCCGTACCTCTATGCCTACGATCGGGTAAAACACGAGACCATGCTCGGTATCGCCCGTGCCCTGGTGATCGAGTGGCCCGACGACCCGCATGTAGCCGACATGTCCGAGACTTTTCTGTTCGGCGACTACCTTCTGGCCTCTCCTGTATTGGAACAAGGGATTTCCGAGAAATCCATCTATCTGCCGGAAGGTACATGGACCGATTTTTTCAGTGGGCAACGCTATGAAGGTGGCCGCACGATCGATTACTCAATCGACAACCGCACGTTCCGCGACATGCCGTTATTCATTCGAGAAGGGGCAATCATCCCCACCCAAGAGGTCATGAACTACGTAGGAGAGACATCACCGGAGGTTATTCAGCTCGACATTTTCCCGGGCGCACAAGCGACAAGTTTTCCGCTGTATGATGACGACGGGGCGACCTACGCCTACGAACAGGGGGATTATTTCAAACAAGAGATCACCCGCGAAGACCGGGGGAAAGAGGGCATCATCACGTTTGCCACTCCCGAAGGCTCTTTCAGACCCACATTCGGCACCTATCTGCTCGGCGTACACTACCGGAATGCCAGCGATGTCACGGTAGGGAAAAACCGACTTACCCGCTATAACAGCCGGGAGGCTCTACTCGCAGCAGAAGGCGACGGATACTGTATCGATCAAGACCGATACGGCACGGTGACACTCATCAAGACGAGCGTTCCCGAGCGGGCCACTCAAATACGAGTTACCGGTCCGCTCGCACCACCGGCACCCTGACGGCACCGAGAAGCTACCAACCATTCCTAAAATAACCTACCATGAAGAAATTTCAAACCGTATCCAGCCGGACCCCCGTGCTGGATACGACAAGGAATCGTATTCCTTTCCGAGATGGTCCGCGACAATTTGTCGCAATAATATTCGCACTGATAATCTGCGCAGTAATACATCCCACACACGGTATAGCCCAAGCCCAAACGGCCGAACATACCGTTTCGGGTGTCGTGCTGGACAACTCGGGCTCTCCCCTGCCAGGCGCCACCATCCAACTTAAGGGGAGTACGCGCGGAGTAATCGCCGACACCGACGGCAACTACACATTCAACAAAGTTCCAGAAGGAGCCGTATTCGTGGTTTCATTCCTCGGCATGGAGACAAAAGAAGTGCCCTACAATGGAGAAGAAACACTGAACATCATTCTCGAGGCGAAAGGCGACATGATCGACGAAGTGACGGTCGTGGCCTTCTCCAAACAAAAGAAAGAGAGTATGGTGGCCTCCGTTTCGACCATCAATCCATCCGAGTTGAAAATACCGGCAAGCAACCTGACGTCGGCATTAGGAGGGCGAATTTCGGGGATCATATCGTACCAGCGGTCGGGTGAACCGGGAGCGGACAATGCCGAATTCTTCGTACGGGGTGTCACCACGTTCAACGATTACGCACGGGGGCCACTGATTCTGATCGACAACGTAGAACTTTCCGCCAATGATCTTGCGCGACTTCAACCCGACGACATCGCCAGTTTCTCGGTGATGAAGGATGCAACCGCAACGGCATTGTACGGAGCCCGCGGCGCCAACGGAGTGATTCTGGTGACCACAAAAGAGGGACGCGAAGGGCCTGCCAAACTGAACATTCGCTTCGAGAATTCGATTTCAACCCCGACACGCATCGTCGAAACGGTCGATCCAGTCAGTTACATGCGCTACCATAACGAAGCGGTACAGACACGCGACCCGCTGAATCCTCGCCCCTACTCGGACCGCAAAATCGAATCGACGGAACGAGGGCTCAACTCGATGGCCTACCCGGCCAACGACTGGTACAAAGAGTTATTCCGCCAATTTGCCTATAACCCGCGTCTGAACATGAGTCTAAGCGGCGGAGGCAACGTAGCTCGCTACTATGTGGCAGGGACGTTCAACCGCGACAATGGCGTACTGAAGGTCGACAAACGCAACAATTTCAACAACAACATCAGCATCAACAACATCCAGTTGCGTTCGAACGTCAACATCAACGTCACGAAAACCACCCAAATGGATGTACGCATGTCGGGCACGTTCGAAGACTACAACGGGCCGATCAATTCGGGTACCGAGCTCTACAACATGGCCATATCGTCCAATCCGGTACTTTTCCCGAAATATTACCTTCCGGACGAACAAAACCTCCACACGAAACATATTCTCTTCGGCAACGCCAAAGACGGTTCATACATGAACCCCTATGCCGAGATGACCAAGGGATACAAAGAGTACAGTACGATGACGCTCGTAGCCCAGATCGAATTCAAACAGAAACTTGACTTCATCACCGAGGGGCTCAATGCACGTGTTCTCGGGAGCACCACGCGCTATTCGTATTTCGACCTGGTTCGTGCATACTCACCGTACTATTACTCGATATCACAATATGATCCTGTAGCAAATACCTACACGCTCCACAACCTCAATCCTCAGGAAGGGACCGAATACCTTTCCTATTCACCGGGTGGCAAAGACATCAACACCTCCTTCTATATGGAAGCAGCGATGGACTACAACCGGACCTTCAAGGAGAAACATGCCGTATCAGGTCTTTTGGTCTACACGATGCGCCAATCGCTTTACGCCAACCAACTCACTCTCCAGGAATCCTTACCGTATCGCAACATGGGTTTGGCCGGACGCTTCACGTACGGATACGACAACCGCTACATGCTCGAAGCCAACTTCGGCTACAACGGCAGCGAGCGTTTCGCCCGTAACCACCGTTTTGGTTTCTTTCCGTCCGTAGGTGCGGGCTGGCTCATCTCGAACGAAAAGTTCTGGGGTGAACGGCTGAAAAACATTGTTTCGACCCTCAAGTTGAAAGGAACTTACGGATTGGTCGGCAACGATGCGATCGGTGGCGCGGGCGACCGGTTCTTCTACCTTTCCAATATCCGCATGGACGTTCCGGGGACCTACGGGTTCGGCAAGAATTTCACCGATGTAACCCAACAGATCGCCATTGACCGTTATGCGAACCCGGACATCACTTGGGAAACCTCACGCAAATTGAATCTCGGTATTGAACTGGGATTGTTTAACAAACTGACGATCATGGCCGATTATTTCACCGAGAACCGCACGAACATCTTGATGAATCGTACGGCGGTACCATCGACCATGGGACTCCAAGCCGCACTGCGCAGCAATGTAGGTGCCGCCAAATCCCACGGATTCGAAGCCTCCTTGGACTTTAACCACTCATTCAATCAGGACATGTGGATTTCGGTTCGCGGGAATCTGACCTACGCGACGAGCAAATACACCAAATATGACCAACCCGATTACGGTATTCCATGGTTCAACTGGGTAGGATTACCCTTAGGTCAACCCACAGGGTTTATTGCCGAACGCCTGTTTATCGATGAAGCCGATATAGCCAATTCTCCCACCCAATCGTACGGGCCTGTGATGCCGGGTGATATCAAATATTTCGATGTCAACGACGATGGAGTGATCAACGATTTCGACAAAGTACCGATCGGCTATCCCGAGACACCCAACCTGATATACGGACTCGGCGTATCATTCGGCTACAAGGGTTTCGATCTGTCGCTCTTTTTCCAGGGCTGTGCACAGTCGTCATTTTTCATCAACACAGTCAGTACAGCACCGTTCCTCAACATGAATGCAGGAGGGCGTGCCGGGAACAACGCCATGCTTCAGGCGTGGGCCGACAGCCACTGGTCTGAGGAAAATCGGAACAGTTACGCACTTTGGCCCCGACTGTCTGATGAGATCATCGACAACAACAACCAGGTCAGCACATGGTGGTTGCGAGACGGCACCTATCTGCGCCTTAAGACAGCCGAACTCGGCTACACTTTACCGCAGAAATTGACCCAAAAATTAGGGATAGAGAATCTACGCTTCTACATCAGCGGCATCAACCTACTGACTTTTAGCGCTTTCGATATGTGGGATATCGAAATGGGCGGCAACGGGCTAGGTTATCCGATCCAACGCACGTTCAACATCGGTCTCAATGTAAACTTCTAAAACGACAGCCATGAGAAACATAACCATAACTGCAATATTAACCGCGACGCTTTTGTTCAGTTCGTGCGACTATCTCGACATTATTCCGGATGGGGTTCCGACAACCGACATGATCTATAGTATGCGGGCGAATGCAAAGAAAGAGTTGAGCACGTTGTACGGACACATACCGCCCATCGCCGATCCGTGGAAGAACCCGGGTCTGGAATGTGGCGACGAGATATGGAATTGCCGCGAAAAAACATTCTATTACGGCAATGCCGAGTCATACAATATCGCCCGAGGCAACCAAAATGCCAATGATCCCTACATGAATTACTGGAGCGGTGGGTGGTCCGGGACAAATCTGTTCATCGGCATCCGCGAATGCAATGATTTCATCAACAATATCGACCGCGTGCCGGACATGACGCAGGCCGAGAAGAAACGGTGGAAAGCGGAAGCCAAAGTCATTAAGGCGTATCTTCATTTCTGGCTGCTCCAGCTCTACGGGCCGATTCCTTTCATAGAAGAAAACATCGGAGTGGCAGCCACCCCAGAAGAGATGAAGGTAGTCCGCGAACCGGTAGACGATGTTGTACGCAAAATCGTAGCGCTGCTCGATGAAGCGACATCGGACGAATCGCTTCCCAAAACGATTACGCTCCTCGATTCCGAATTGGGTCGTCTTACGCGCCCGGCAGCCCTTGCGATCAAGGCCAAAGTATTGTTACTGGCAGCCAGTCCGCTTTTCAACGGCAACAAAGATTTTCCGTCCTTTGTCAATGCCCAGGGGATTCCACTGATCAATCCGGAGGAAGATCCCAACAAATGGATCGAAGCCCGCGATGCCTGCTATGCAGCGATCGAGGCAGCTCACGATGCAGGACACCGGCTGTACAAATTCAACGAGGTGATGATGCAACCCCTCTCAGATACAATCCGACTGGAATTGACGATCCGCAACACGATCACTTCACGTTTCAACGAA
>CASDSC010000086.1 GCA_949283215.1 uncultured Alistipes sp.
CACATGGGGTATATCAAACGTACTCCATTGGCTGACTATCGGACCCAGAGCCGCGGCGGTGTGGGAGCGAAAGGTAGTGCTACCCGGGATGAGGACTTTATCGAGCATATCTATGTCACCAGTATGCACAATACCATGTTGTTCTTTACTGAAAAGGGCCGTTGTTACTGGTTGAAGGTATACGATATCCCGGAAGGAACACGTGCTTCGAAAGGTCGGGCAATTCAGAATGTCATCCAGATCGATCCCGATGACAAGGTGAGAGCCTATATCAATGTGCGGAGACTTGACGATAAAGAGTATGTAGAGAACAACTACATCGTGATGTGTACCAAAGACGGTACGATCAAGAAAACGCAACTCGAGGCTTATTCGCGTCCCCGTCAGAATGGTGTCAATGCTATCACGATCCGTGAGGGCGATCAGTTGATCGAGGCTAAACTGACCAGCGGTAATGCTCAGATTTTGATCGCTGCGCGTGAAGGCAAGGCAATCCGGTTCCATGAAGAGGCTGTCAGAGCTATCGGACGTACTGGTGCCGGTGTGCGGGGTATTAGTGTCGACGAAGGGGATGAAGTGATCGGGATGGTATGTGTAGAGCCCGACAATAAGGCCGATATTCTTGTCGTTTCTGAAAACGGATACGGAAAGCGGACAGATTTGGATGATTATCGGATTACAAACCGGGGTGGTAAAGGTGTCAAGACGCTGCAAATCACCGAAAAAACGGGTAAATTGATCTCAATTCAGGCGGTGACAGACCAGAATGATCTGATGATTATCAATCGTTCGGGGCTTACCATCAGGATTCCTGTCGCCGACATCAGATTGTGTGGTAGAGCAACTCAAGGTGTGAAGGTGATCAATCTAAGAGGTAATGATGCTATCGCTTCGGTGGTTGCTGTGCCAAAGAGTGAAGAGGATGAATCAGCGACAGAGGGCGATAATGTGGCTCAAATAAATGCAGAAACCCCTGCTGAACAAAATGTAAACGAATAACAATTTAAAACAGGATAGGATATGAAACGTTTAGTATTGCTCGCAGCTTTGGCTGTATTGGGTATGTCCCAAGTGGCTCAGGCGCAAACTGCTCCCGTGAAAGTGGATCAGGTAGGTATTCGTAAAGCGCTGGCCAAGTCAGATGCTGATATTAACGACCCTAAAAAAGGTCCTAAAGCATCTACCTGGATTACGCGCGGTAATCAATATTTCAAGGCAGCAACTGCTCCTACCGAAGGGGTGTATGTTTTGATGCCGATTACAGATGCAGTGACACAATTCGGTGAAGCTTCCGAAGTAACTCGAGTGAAAGTAGGTGATAACGAATATGATAAGTATTCGTTCCCATATTTTGATGCATATGTGGCAAATAATCAGATTATCGCATGGAATCCGAAGTTGGTGATTAATCCTGATGCCATGACGATAGCTGTCGAGGCATACGAGAAAGCATATGAAATTGACAATAAGACAGCAAACCGGGTGGCTGACGGTCTAAAAAATGTCGCAAACAAAAATAAAGAGATCGGTAACAGCTATTTTAGCCTCAATAAGTATGAAGAAGCTGCTGATGCAATGGCGCTCGCTTATGATGCGCAGATTCATCCTGCGGTAGCATATCCGGATACTTTGGCGGCATTTAATGCAGGATTCCTTTATGCGGTGTCAAGTAAATGGGATAAAGGTCTGAAATATCTGAACGAAGCCAAAAAATACGATTATGGCTCGAATGGAGACCTTTATTATTACATGTTCCACTGTTATAACGGATTGGGTGACAAACAGGCTGCCAAAGATATTTTGATGGAAGGTTTGCAAAAATTCCCGAAAAATAACGAGATCGTGCAGGGGTTGATTATGGTCTATTCGGAAGACGGTCAGGGGGGTGCTGAGATTATTCCGATTGTCGAGAAGGCCATTGAAAATAATCCCAATGATCCTTATTTGTATATAGGTTTAGGCCGTATTTACGATATGATTGGTGATCTCGATAAATCGATCGAAGCCTTCGAAAAATCTTCTCAAATGGCTCCCGATGATTATAGTAGCTTCTTTAACTTGGGGTTGCTCTATATTAAGAAGGGCGATGCGATGCAGCAAGAGTTGGATAAAGTCACTTTCACCAATCAGGCGGATTATAAAGCTGAATCTGCTAAAGTGACGGCTGCCTATGCCAAGGCACTTCAACCTCTTGAAAAATCTCATGAGTTGAATCCTTCGGATGTGCAGACTGTTGACTTGCTGAAGAGTGTTGCTTTCCGTCTCCGCGAAGATCCCGAGATGAAAGCTAAATATGAAAAATACAACGCTTTGTGGCAGGAAATGAAAGGAAATCAACAATAATATCTGTCACGAAAATAGTACGGGTGTCTTCCTTTAATGGAGGACACCCTTTTTTATTGTGGTATTGAGCTGTTGTGTCTGATGCCCTGGGACAGTTGGTTTGGCTATGGCCATGTGTGGATGTACGAGCAAGAATACGATGTGGACTGTTTGGCCTTATGATTGCTGATGCGAATAATGTTTTAATTATCGATTTTCAACGTGGTGAATACAGTTGGAGTGTCGCGATGCGTTATTATCTTGTACATGGCGAAAAAACAATAAAATTTTGTACTGTCTGAAGTTACAATTAACTTTGCATATTGGGGTGGCAGTATGTATGCGGAACCCTTTCCTATTAATGAATGGCTGTTATGGATGAGCAACGAAAAATATTGGATGAGGCGACGGCCGGTGAGTATAAATACGGGTTTACAACCGATATAGATACCGATACGATCCCGAAAGGATTGAACGAGGAGGTGATCCGGATGATTTCGGCCCGGAAACAGGAACCGGAGTGGATGACTGAATTTAGACTCAAGGCATATCGGCATTGGTTGACCCTTTCGATGCCTTCTTGGGCTCACCTGGATATTCCGGAGATTGATTACCAGGATATCAGTTATTATGCTGCACCGAGAACAAAACCTCAGTTCCAGAGTATCGACGAAGTGGATCCTGAATTGCTTGCAACTTTCGAAAAACTTGGAATTCCGCTCGAAGAACGGATGGCCCTGGCCGGTGTGGCTGTCGACGCCGTGATGGATTCCGTGTCGGTCAAAACTACATTTAAAGAAACTCTCGCTGAGAAAGGAATTATATTTTGTTCATTCTCAGAAGCGCTCAGAGATTATCCCGATCTGGTGCGAAAATATATGGGCAGTGTCGTCCCTTATACTGACAATTTCTTTGCCGCACTGAATGCCGCGGTATTTTCCGACGGCTCCTTCTGTTATGTGCCTAAAGGAGTACGTTGCCCGATGGAGTTGAGTACCTATTTCCGGATTAATGCTGCCGGTACGGGCCAGTTTGAACGGACACTTATTGTGGCTGATGAAGGGGCATATGTGAGCTATATGGAGGGTTGTACGGCTCCAATGCGTGATGAGAATCAGTTGCATGCGGCTGTCGTCGAAATCGTTGTAATGAAAGATGCCGAGGTGAAATATTCTACCGTGCAGAACTGGTATCCGGGTGATAAGGAGGGGAAAGGCGGTGTTTTCAATTTTGTGACCAAACGGGGTATTTGCAAGGGAGAAAACGCTCGGCTTTCTTGGACCCAGGTTGAAACTGGGTCTGCAATTACTTGGAAATACCCAAGTTGTATTCTCGCGGGTGACAACAGTGTAGGTGAGTTCTATTCGGTAGCGCTGACCAATAACTTCCAGCAGGCTGATACAGGAACCAAAATGATTCATCTCGGCCACAATACGCGCAGTCGGATCGTCTCGAAAGGTATTTCGGCCGGACGGAGTCAGAACAGTTATCGCGGGCTTGTAAAGGTGGCGAAACGTGCTGAAGGAGCGAGGAATTACTCCCAGTGCGACTCGCTGTTGCTCGGGGACAAGTGCGGCGCACATACCTTCCCCGTAGTAGAGGTGGACAATCGCAGTGCGGTGGTCGAACACGAGGCCACGACTTCGAAAATCAGTGATGACCAGCTCTTCTATTGCAATCAGCGAGGTTTGTCCACGGAGGATGCCGTCGGGCTGATCGTAAATGGCTATGCTCGTGAGGTACTCAATAAATTACCGATGGAGTTTGCCGTCGAGGCGCAGAAATTGCTTTCGATCAGTTTGGAAGGTAGCGTGGGATAACCGTTTTGTGAAAAAGTTGGAGGCAGAATGGATTTCCATATTTTGGTGGTGTGGTCTTAATAGCGTTGTCGGATTGAGGTTATGGGAAAGAGGGACGTGGATAGGAAAGGATGGAATGCAGGTTAGGTATTTGGGTATTGGACTTTCTTTGATTTGAGATAAGTTGGGTGCTGTGAATGTGGCAGTATCCGAGATGAAGACGGTTAGGGTGGTAATGTCGTGTTGCCAGTAGAGGCCAGAGATTCATGAGTACGTGGAAAGATTGAGGAAGCATTGTGTCAACGGCATGGCTGGTGCTCGAAAAAAGAAAGGGCAAGGGATCGATCTCGATGAGTTGAAAAAATATGGGGTCGTAATGGGTTGCCTTGTGGTGTGTTGGTGAACAGGTCGAACCGGGCATGAAATAGAGAAGCTGTGCAGCAGTAGTTCGTTGACCTTAATAAGGCCGAGTGCAGAGGACGAAAAGGGACGAATAGCGGTCCGGTTAAAAACGGAGGGCGATTGATAAAGGTTTGCACTCTCGTAATGGGAATAGCAGGATGGAACGTACAAAGGTGGTGGTGCTGAACGGAAGCCCGAAACAGAATGGGGTTGTATCGAAGATGTTGGGGCATCTCGTGGAGGAATTGTCCGAAGGATGCGATGTGGTGTGTTTTCGTATCTATGAACTGGAAGTAAGGCCTTGTATGGGTTGTATGCGATGCCGAACGTTGAGACACTGTGTGTTGCCCCAGGATGATGCCCATCGTGTGGCGGATGCGATCCGTACGGCCGATGTGCTCATTATCGGGTCCCCGTGTTACTGGGCCAATATGAGCGGTACGCTTAAAGTGCTGTTCGATCGATTGGTCTATGCATTCATGGGGGAAAAAGAGAATGGATTGCCGTTTCCATTGCATCGGGGAAAGCGTGCCGTGTTGGTGACGGCATGTAATGCGTCTTGGTTTCTCAGCCTGTTGAGTGGACAGGTGAGAGGAGTGTTCAGGGCGTTGGATGAAGTGCTCCGTTGGAGCGGATACCGTGTAGTGGCGCGTTTGGCCAAAACAAGATGCCGAACGGAGAATACCTTGATGCCGAATGAAATTGAAAAATGTAAAAAAATAGCACGAAAGTTATGCTGAACGTAAAAAATTTGCATGCCGAAGTCGAAGGAAAAGAGATCCTCAAAGGAATCGATTTGACGGTTAAGGCCGGTGAGGTTCATGCAATTATGGGGCCCAATGGCTCGGGGAAAAGTACGCTGGCTTCGGTATTGGCCGGAAATGAACGTTTTGAAGTCACTCAAGGCGAAGTGACTTTCGAAGGACGTAATTTGCTCGAAATGTCGATCGAAGAGCGTGCCAGAATGGGGCTTTTCCTCGGGTTTCAGTATCCGGTCGAGATTCCCGGCGTGACGATGGCAAATTTCATGAAGTTCGCGCTGAACGAAAAACGTAAAGCGCAGGGACTCGAACCCCTCGCCGCAGGCGATTTCCTGCGCCTGATGCGCGAAAAAGCCGCCCTCGTCGAACTTGACAGTAAAATGACCAATCGAGCTGTTAACGAAGGATTTTCCGGTGGCGAAAAAAAGAAAAACGAGATCTTCCAGATGGCGATGCTCGAACCGAAACTCGCGATCCTCGATGAAACCGATAGCGGTCTCGATATCGATGCACTCAGAATCGTCGCAACCGGTGTCACGAAACTCAAAAGACCCGATAGCGCCACGATCGTAATCACGCACTATCAGCGGCTG
>CASDSC010000087.1 GCA_949283215.1 uncultured Alistipes sp.
CCGATGATCTTTACCACCTGGGCAAGTTTCCCGCCCACGCTGGCCAATTCATCGTTACCCACTCCCGTCGCGTGGAGACTCACCGTGGCTTTGGTGATGTTGTCGATTTTGGTGTATATCTTCTGAAATGCTCGTGTTTCCATGGTTTAGGCTTCTTTTGAGGGTGAGACCTGTCCGTTCACAATGTCGTCGATCTGACGACGATAGGCTTCGAACTTTTCGCTCCGGAATTCCGCATAGTTCATCTGTTTGAACACATTGATGAGCTGCTTGAAGAACTCGGTACATTGGCTGAAATCGCTGAAACCGTATGTCCGGTCGCACAGATCCAGTACCAGGTTGTACATGTACTGCTGGCGTTCGATCGGACAGTTCGCATCCGTGGCGTCGAAAGCATCCTGTTGCAGAATCACGAAGTCGATAAGTTCCGATTTCCAATACCGTTCATGGTATTCTACCGGTACTCCGTCGTCTCCGAGGATATTGATCTGCTCGTAGGCTTCCTTGCCGCGTTGAACCAGCGTTTTCCCTTTGTAGACCTGATCGACCCATCCTTTCTCGATACGACCGTCGAGATACGAGACGATTTCTGGGTATTCGAGGTATTTCGAGTAACTGTCGAGCGGGTCGATGGCCGGATAGCGTTTGCTGTCGGCACGGCCCTGCGAGAGTGCGTAGAAACAACGGGCCGCTTTCTTGGTCGATTCGGTGACCGGTTCCTTGAGGTTACCTCCGGCAGGAGATACGGTCCCGATAAAAGTGACCGAACCCGATTCGCCATTGTTTAGCTGTACGAGACCTGCACGGGCATAGAAGTTCGAAATGATGGCCGGAAGGTCCATCGGAAAGGCATCCTGACCCGGAAGTTCCTCGAGTCGGTTCGACATTTCGCGAAGCGCCTGTGCCCAACGGGAGGTCGAGTCGGCGAGAATCAGTACTTTCAGACCCATGGATCGGTAATATTCACCGATCGTCATCCCTGTATATACCGAGGCTTCACGGGCGGCAACGGGCATGTTCGACGTATTGCAGATGATCGTTGTCCGTTCCATCAGTTTGTGTCCTGTCCGCGGGTCATCCAGATGCGGAAATTCAGAGAAGATTTCGACTACCTCGTTGGCACGTTCCCCGCATGCGATGAATATGATCACATCTGCATCGGCCTGCTTCGATATGGCGTGTTGCAGCACTGTCTTGCCGGCACCGAATGGCCCGGGAATAAACCCTGTACCCCCTTCCGCGATCGGATTGAAGGTGTCAATGGCTCGTACGCCGGTCTCCATGATGCGGGTCGGACGCGGCTTTTCGCGATAGGCTTTGATCGCCTGTTTGACCGGCCATCGTTGGATCATCGTGACGGGATACTCGTTTCCCTCCTTGTCTGTCAATACCGCGATCGTATCATTGACTTTATACTGTCCTGCCGGCACGATGCTTTTGACTTTGTATTGCCCCGCCATCGAAAATGGAGTCATGATCTTGTGTTTGATCCATTTCTCGGTCACCTCGCCCAACCAACTGCCTGCCGTCGCAGGATCGCCCGGTACAGCGATCGGTGTGAAATCCCACAGCGCCTCGAAATCGAACGGAGCCGTACGTGAACCCGGTTGGATAAAGAGGTTTTCCATCTTCTCAAGATCGTTCTGCAATCCGTCGTAATTGCGCGAGAGAAGGCCCGGGCCCAGTGTGACTTCGAGCATGTGGCCTTCGAACTCCACACGGTCACCGATCTTCAATCCCCGTGTGCTGTCATATACTTGTACGTAGGCCTTGTCGCCAGTCACTTTGATGACCTCGGCCATTAATTTCGTCTCTCCGAGATATACGGAACATATCTCATTTTGCCCTACCGGACCGTCCACTTTGACGATCACGATATTGGAAATGATGCCCGCTACTTGTCCGGTTGTCTTCATATCGATTGATTTATTATTCTTTTAATTTTGTGTGGCTCGCTCCAGGATCTCCCGGCTGCTCAGTTCTGCAATCATGCGGTCGAACATGGCGCGTCCCCGGGCTGGATCAAGCGCTACCCAGCGGTGGATAATGTTGATCTTGACCAGATAGGCCAGGATATGGTTGAGATTGAAATAGTCGAAAGTAGTCAGTTCATCAGCCATATTCCAACGCACCATATCGATCCGGTGCTCTTTGTCGAGCAGGTTTTCATCGTTTTGAATGGCTGCGATCACCTGGTCGAGGTAATCCAATTCGCCCCGCAAACCGAAATCGGAGGCTGAGTTCCGTGTCAATGCTTCAGTGATCTCATTTTGGCCTATCGTCACCTCCGAAATCGCTATGCCTGCCCGGCGTGCAGCGAAAGCGGCACATACGTTCCGTAGATTTTGATCGAAAGCATACCATTCGCGTACAAAACGGTTCTTTGATTGTGCACACTCCTGGTAATAAGCTGACAGTAACGCGTGTTCGAGTGAGACAGAGGTGTCTATTTCATCATATGCTTTGTCGTCTGGGTCCCGGTAGGCGTGGAGAATTCTCCGAATCGATTCCGGCAATTCCTCTGAATGTTCAAGGGTGTCGGTTAACGCCTCGTGGGGAAGATTTCCCAACGTGTTGAAACGACTGCGGCCTGCCATACGGTTCGCGATGTTCTCAATATCGTAAAACCGGTAAAATGTACGGAGGATTCCGCGATCCCGCAACGTCAGTTCTTCTTCGATCTCACGACGAATCGTCACCGCATCGAATCCTTTGCGATCCGAGTCGAGCGTATATTCACGCAAACCAGCTATCAAACAATAATATTGTTTAGCCATGCCTCAGTCTATTTCGACGGTTCGGAAAAGAGCAACTCAGCAACTTTCGGACGCAGATAATCCATGAGCAAGGCATCGAAATCGGCATCGCTGAAACTGATGTAATAACTGCCGTCTTTGGGCCCGATTTTGAATCCGCTTTTCACTCCATTGTCGTATATGATTTCGAGACCGTCGTGTAACGCCTGGTCTGCACTTTGTGCGATCAAACGGTCGAATGCCTCTTTTTGATCGGCTGGCAGTAGGGCGCGGAGTTCGATTTTCCCGGACATCGTGCCGTTCCAATTACGCGCTACGGTCAATAACATCTCTTGGATGAAATTCGGATCGACATTGATGCTACCAACCGAGGGAGCGACACTTTTCATAACAACAAGCTTCTCGATCTGTTGTTTCAGTATATTCACCGCCTGGCGTGAGGCCAGCATAATCTCGGTCTGCGTGTTTTTACGCAACTCTTCGGCATTGTGCTCCGCCGTTTTGAGCAGGGCATCAGCTTTGGCTCGGGCATCGGCAACGATTTGTGCAGCTTCGCTTTGAGCTTTCGCAATCAGTGCTTCAGCTTCACTGCGGCCCTTCGAAAGGCCTTCGTCGTATAATTTGCGGGTCAACTGTTCGAGCTTGTTTTCCATAGCGATATATATTTACAATTATTTTCCAGACAATTGAAGTGTGCTGCATCAAAATTAACGGTTTCTTGGAGATTTCTATGGTTTTGGATGGTTGTTATTCGAATTTGTGTATGAAAACCGTCATTTCGAACAATGGGGTTACGCACGATGTGCAGGGCGAAGCAGGTCGTTGACCACTTTGACCGGGGAAAAGGTTGTAATCGGTACTTCGACGAACACAGTATTCCAATGGGCCATCGCACCGTTCCACAAGCCCGGAAGTTCTTGCGCTTTCAGTTCGCGGCCGTTTTTCGATTTGGTTGAAATAAAACCTGTGCGGGGGTCTGTATAGCGTTGTAAATCAAATTTAGCACCCTTATAATCATACAGTCCGCAGACCAAATCAACGGGATTGAAATGGGTGGCGGTTTTCATCAAGGTGCGTTGATCCGGAGCGATTTGTGATGATTCGGCGATCTGAAGCGATTGGGATCCGTCGTCGTCGGCCACCCAGAATGGCCCTCCGCCCGGTTCACCTTCGTTGCGGACCATACCGCACACACGGATTGGACGGTGGAGCAGTTCGTGTAATTTCTGTTTGCGCATCTCGGCCGGGTGGGTCTGAAAATCCGGTGCGAAACGGTACCCAAGTTCCGTTTCAATGAAGTTTGTAACCTCGGTAAGCAGCGCTGAATCGATAACGGACTCATCGAGCCGGCGCAGGTAACTGAAACTGCGCTGCTGAAGATCGAGAAGAAGACCTGCCAATACCTTTTTATATTTCACCGTGTCCCCTTTTAACCGATCCGGTGCAACATTATCGACTGTTTTGATAAAGACGATCTCGGCGTCGATTTCGTTGAGATTGGCCAGCAAGGCTCCGTGGCCGGCCGGACGGAACAGCAGAGTGCCGTCTTCGTTGCGGAATGGCTGGTTGTCTTTGGTGACGGCAATCGTATCGGTTGAAGGCTTTTGGGTCGAGTAGCTGATGTTGAAACGGACTCTGAACAGTCGACCGAACCGTTCGGCTGCAGGAGCGACAATCTGTTCGAAAGCGGACAGATGCTCGGGAGAGACCGTGAAATGAATGTTTACGTCATGATTGTTGGATACCGCATACATGGCGCCTTCGACCAGGTGTTCTTCTGCAGCTGTGCGAGCTCCGTCAGGGTATGCGTGAAATAATATCAGCGCTTTGGGCAGATTCCCATAATTCAAGCCGTCGGCATTGACTATGGCGGAGATTATGCGGTGCGGATCATCGTTCTTACCGATAATGCGAACCAAAGAGTCGTGAAAAGCAAATTCGGAGATCGAATGGGTGATCTCGTCAATTGTCTCGTTGGTCTTATTATCTCCCAGGAATTCGAACAGCTTTTTGAACATTCGCGTGGCGGCTCCTGAGGCAGGAACGAATTTGACAATGCGTTTGTCAGTCCGGTAGTGCGTGTAATGATCGATCTGCTTGTCGATTGTTTCAGGATCGAACGAGTGGATACCGTCGCCAATTACGGCGGGCCGTACGATTTGGAGAAAAGGGAATCCTGTTTCAAAATTGTGTAGTTGGCGTTTTATATCTTGTTCGGTCAATCCGTGCGATGCTATTTGCGCGTAATCTCGGTCAGTCAACATGATGGCGTAACAATA
This sequence comes from uncultured Alistipes sp., assembly GCA_949283215.1. Taxonomy (GTDB): domain Bacteria; phylum Bacteroidota; class Bacteroidia; order Bacteroidales; family Rikenellaceae; genus RGIG1874. The sequence continues at coordinate 5,036 of CASDSC010000087.1, forward strand.
TTAAAATGGAAAAGGTGGAAAAACTCCCTAAAGGTAATATTTTTTCGATGATTTCATTTGAAATTATAATGAAATTATGAGGGCAGGTTATGATAAGATGTTTGGAGCAGAATTGTGGTTTTAAAAACGACAAAAGTTTCGTGTGTGGTATCGCTTTGGCAGAAATAATTTGCACCTTTGTATTCAAATTCGAAATATGAAGGATTTTACAACAGGGAACGAGTGGAAGCAGATTATCAATTTTGCGCTTCCGATGATGCTGGGGAACCTGTTTATGCAGTTGTATCAGTTTGTCGATACACTGATCGTCGGACGTTTTATCGGTAAGGAGGCTTTGGCTGCGGTGGGAGCTTCGGCTCCGGTCGTTTTTATGACCATCGCACTGGTGATGGGGATTGGAATCGGTGGTTCGATTGTTATTGCCCAGTATTTCGGCGTGAAGAAATACGATAAGGTACAGCTGACGGCGGATACCCTGTTGGTGTTTCTCGGTGTGGCCTCTGTGCTGATTACGATCGTTGGAATTGCTTTCGGACGGGAAATTCTGAAACTGATTGATTTGCCTGAAGAGTTGCTCCCGCTCGGAACCGATTATCTGCAGATCTATTTCGCCGGAACGATCTTTTTGTTCGGGTTTAATAGTATTTCGGCCATTCTACGAGGTGTCGGCGATGCGAAAACCCCGCTCTATTTTTTGGTGATCTCGTCACTGTTGAATGTGGTCCTCGATTTGCTGTTTATCCTCGGATTCAAATGGGGCGTACAAGGCGCTGCGGCAGCCACTGCCTTAGCACAGGGAATGGCATTCATTATGGCTGTGATCTATGTGAATCGCCAAAATACTTTCCTTAAATTCAATATCCTTACCCCGCGATTTGACCGTGAAATTTTTGTGCTGTGTCTGAAGATGGGGTTGCCTTCGGGTTTCCAACAGACGTTCGTCGCGGTCGGCATGGTTGCGTTGATGGGGGTGGTCAATAGTTTCGGGACGGATGTGATTGCCGCGTATGGTGTATTCAATCGTATCGATACATTGGTCGCTATGCCCGTCATGAGTTTTTCTGCCGCTTTGACCTCTTTTGTGGGTCAGAATGCCGGAGCAGGGAAATATCGCCGTATTCACAGGGGATTGTGGGCTACGCTGGTGATGTCGGGAGGGTTGTGTTTGGTGTTAAATGCTGTCCTGATCGCTTTTGGACATCATATTCTCGAATGGTTTACGACCGACAGCAAGGTGATCGAGGTGGGGTATGAATGCTTGGTTGTGGTCAATTCTACCTATATCATATTCAATGCGATGTTTATGATGAACGGTATGTTGCGCGGTGCCGGTGCAACCGTATTCCCGATGCTCAATACCTTGTTCTCGCTTTGGTTGTGCCGTATCCCGGCCGCAATTTTGCTTTCGAAATTCTTTGGGGAGACAGGAATCTGGTGGTCCATGCCGGTGGGGTGGTCTGTCGGCCTTTGTGGTGCGTTGATCTATTATTATAGTGGGCGTTGGAAACATAAAGCGGTCGTCAAACACGTGAATTAGCGCCTTAAATGGAATGAGGACGGCTTGTAACATGCTTATTTTCGGAAAATTATTTACTTTTGTGGGTAATTATGGGAGAATTCAGATATAATGTGCCGTTGGGACCGATGAATAGTTTCGGTATCGATGCGACAGCCAAATATATGCTCGAATTTGAGAATAGCGATGAGTTGGTTGCATATTTCAAACGACCGGATAAACCGTCGGACCGATGGACGGTGATTAGCGGCGGTAACAATATCTTGCTGACGAGGGATTACGAAGGGGTGGTCTTGCATCCGACCGGCCGTAGAATGGAAGTGCTCGGCGAAGGGAAGGATATGGTCCGTGTGCGGGTCGAGGCAGGTGTTGAGTGGGATGATTTTGTCGCCTGGTGTGTCGCACATGGATGGAGCGGAGTGGAGAATTTATCGCTTATTCCCGGTTATGTGGGAGCTGCTCCAGTACAAAATATCGGAGCCTACGGGGTCGAAGTCAAAGAGGTTGTGGAGTCGGTCGAGGCCTTGATAATCGATACGCTCGAATCGCAAAGATTCTCGAATGCCGAATGTAAATTCGGATATCGTGAAAGTGTGTTTAAGAATCGGTTGAGAGGGCAGGCTATTATTACGGCTGTTACGTTCGCGTTACGGACCTATTCGGAACCGCGGTTGGGATACGGAGATCTGAAAGCGGAGACGCAAAAGTTGGGTGAGCCGACTCTGGAGAATATTCGCCGTGCAGTCATTGCGATCCGACGTCGTAAGTTACCCGACCCGAAAGAGATGGGTAATGCGGGTAGTTTCTTCAAAAATCCGGTAGTCGATCAGACGGTGGCGGATGCACTGCAAATGGAGTATGAAAACATGCCAATATACCCGGTCGGTAAAGGACGAGTGAAGTTGGCGGCAGGATGGCTCATTGATCAGGCCGGGTGGAGAGGTGCTGTCCGCGGCCGGGTGGGGGTGCATGAACGTCAGGCTCTTGTCCTGGTCAATCGGGGTGGGGCTACGGGCGATGAGGTATTGGATCTGGCCCGCGAGATACAGCATGATGTGGAACAAAAATTCGGCGTTAAGATTGAACCGGAAGTAAATATTTTATAGTAGATATGGATCTGTTACAGAAGTTCGGAGAGTATATTGGTGAACATTCGCTCGTGATGCCGGACGACAAAGTGTTGCTGGCGGTGAGTGGTGGTGTTGATTCGATGGTGATGTTAAGCCTCTTTGCCCGAAGCGGTTATCAGATCGGTGTGGCCCATTGCAATTTTCAATTGAGGGGGCCCGAGGCTGAAGAAGATGAATTGTTGGTTGAGCAACTGGCTGCTCAGTATGGAGTGCCGCATTACAATATCCGCTTCGATACCAAGGGAGAGGTCGAACGTTCAGGAGATTCGGTTCAGATGGCTGCACGCCGATTGCGATATGCCTGGTTCGACGAATTGTGTGAGAAGCACGGTTATACGCGTATCGCCATCGCCCATCATGCAGATGACTCGGTAGAGACTTTTTTCATTAATCTGTTGCGTGGCACGGGATTGAGAGGGTTGACCGGAATTCATGTCGTAAACGGTAAATTGATTCGCCCGTTGCTTTTCGCTACACGCAAAGATATTCTCGAATATGCGTTGGCCAACCATATTCAGTTTCGGGAAGATTCGTCGAACCTCTCGACCAAGTACTTGCGTAATAAGATCCGGCTCGGTTTGGTGCCTCGTATCCGGGAGATCAATCCCCATTTCTCGGAGGTGATGTCGTCCAATGTGCAACGTCTGACCGATGCTCAGCGTTTTATTGACAGCGGGATGGCCGTGATCCGTAATGAAATTGTTGAAACGCACGGCGAAGATATGGTTATCGATCCGTCACGGATTAATCCTTCGTTGCCGGTCGGTTTCGTGATATACGAACTGTTGCATGATTACGGATTCAAAGGTGCGGTGATTGATCAGCTTTATGCCGCATTGGAAAATGGAGATGGTTCGGGCAAACGGTTCTATTCGAAAGATCGCATTGCTTATATCGATCGGCAAAAAATCATACTGTCGCCGATCAGCGATGAGGATAGTTGCAGCATGGAGGTAGATCCTCGCCATTCGCCTGTTTATTGCGGTAATAGTGCCCTGCATTTCGAATTTGTTGAAATCGATGACATCGAAACGTTGAATGTGTCTGAAAATGTGGCTTTGCTCGATATGGAACGACTCCATTTCCCGTTGATCGTAAGGCGTTGGAATGACGGTGATTCGTTTATTCCCTTTGGTATGGATGGACGTAAAAAGGTGAGTGATTATTTGGTCGATGCCAAAGTCCCGATGCCAGATAAGAAACGACAATTCGTATTGATCTCAGGGGATGATATTGTTTGGCTTGTCGGAAGACGTATCGACGATCGGTACCGTGTGACCGATACCACGGAGACGGTGCTGAAGGTGACCCGGGAGATTATATAACGCAATGTTAAGATAGACTTAACGGGTAAGAAAAGTAAATGATAGATCTTCGTACACCTGATTTAATACCAATTCTATGAAACGAATGTCGATGTATGCGGTATTGTTTGCCGCGTTGATGATGGCGGGTTGTGCCGATAGTACCGGGAAAACGGGAAAAAATGAAATTAAAAATGTGATTCTGATGATCGGTGATGGTATGGGTCCAGCTCATGTGTATGCCGGATTTACGGCTTACGGAGCACCGCTGAATATCATGAAATCTCCGTTTATCGGATTGACCAAGACTAATTCTGCTAACAAATACACGACCGATTCGGCCGCTTCGGGTACGGCCATTGCCACCGGAAAGAAAACCTATAATGGGGCCATTGGGGTAGGACCGGATACCGTACCTGTTAATTCGGTATTGCAATATGCGCTTGACAATGGATATGCTGCCGGAGTCGTGGCGACCAGTGAACTGACACATGCAACCCCGGCCGCATTTTATGCGCATGTGCCTGATCGGAATATGGGTGAGGCGATAGCTGCTGATTTGACCCGCTGTGGATTGAATGTCGCGATCGGAGGTGGACGGAATCACTTTGAACGACGGTCGGATGGCGCAAATTATGCTGATACGCTGCGTAATCAGGGATACGAAGTGGTGTATACGCTGGATGAATTGAAAACGAAAGGCCGCGATCATACCGTAGCCTTATTGGCTGATGGCCATATGCCGAGTATGCTCGGAGGTCGCGGTGATATGTTGGCCAAGGCAACCGAGACCGCTCTCAATATTTTGGAGCAAAGTTCTGAGAAAGGGTTCTTTTTGATGGTTGAGGGATCGCAGATCGATTTCGAGGCACATGCCAACAATGCTCCCGGTATAGCTGCCGAAGTGATCGACTTTGATCAGGCGATCGGGGTTGCACAAAAGTATGCCGATACGCATCCCGGAACGCTCGTGGTCGTGTGCGCCGATCATGAAACGGGTGGCATGACATTGCTGGGTGGTGATTTAGATGAAAAACAGTTCGATGCGCGTTTTTCAACTGACTATCATACAGGTGTTTTTATTCCATTGTATGCATATGGCGCAGGAGCTGAGGCGTTTGCTGGTGTATATGAGAATACCGGTATATTCGAACGGATCATGTCTGCCCTGCAATTGAAAAAATAAATTCTTTGTTGGAATTGCGTGGGTCCGGTATCTGGTGATGCCGGACCCACCCTTTTATCGGCGTTCTACATCTTGGAAAGCATTCTGTGAAAATAGTCCAAATGCTCGTAAAAACATGGTGGATCGTTTGGCTGAAACCCTCAAAAATCGTATATTGCTATGATTTTCTAATCCATATACAAGAACTACCAATGAAGAAGTGTCTGATTACTTGTACGGCCAGTTTGTGGGCTTTATATGCCGTTGCCCAAACGACCGAGAAACCTTATACGGCTTATGTGGTGGCCAATGCTCATTTTGATACGCAATGGGTGTGGGATGTGCAGACTTCGATCCGCGATTTCTTGCCGGCTACCATGGACCGTAATTTCTATCTGTTGGAACATTATCCCGATTATCTGTTCAATTTTGAGGGAGGCATCAAGTATTCCTGGATGAAGGAGTATTACCCCGACAAATATGAACAAGTCAAAAAGTGGATCAAAACGGGACGCTGGCATGTCTCTGGTAGCAGTTGGGATGCCAATGATCCGAATATGCCCTCTCCGGAATCATTCTTCCGTAATGTGATGCTGGGGCAGAATTTTTATAAACAGGAGTTCGGAGTCAAAGGAACCGACATTTTCTTGCCTGACTGTTTTGGCTTTGGATGGACATTGCCTACCATGGCAGCTCATTGCGGTTTGATCGGTTTTTCGACTCAAAAACTGATGCACCGGACTAGTTCAGTAGCACATGACGGTCAACCGATTCCTCCTTTCAACATCGGTTTATGGGAGGGCATTGACGGATCTCGCATTATGATGGCTCCTAATGCCCGTGAATATTATGTCGATTGGGATGGAAGCGATATCAGTCATCATCCTGATTTAATTGCAATGGCTGATTCAAGTGGGCTCAAGACCGCGTATCATTATTATGGTATCGGTGACCGCGGCGGTTCTCCCGACATCGAATCGGCACGGTCGGTAGCCAAAGGAGTGCACGGAGATGGTCCTGTCCGCATTATCAGCGCAACGTCGGATCAGATGTACCTCGATTATTTCCCGTTTGAAAAACATCCGGAATTGCCTGTATACAACGGCGAAATGTTGATGGATGTGCATGCTACGGGGTGTTATACGGCACAGGCCGCCATGAAATTATATAACCGTAAAAACGAACTGTTGGCCGATGCTGCAGAAAAGAGTGCCGTGGCGGCCGATTGGCTCGGAGGGTTGGCATACCCGGGCGCTTCGTTGACTGAGGCATGGAAAAGGTTTATATGGCATCAATTCCATGATGACTTGACGGGGACAAGTATCGATCGGGCATATGAATTTTCATGGAACGATGAGTTGTTGTCTCAGCAGCAATTCGCCGGAGTCCTAACGGCTGCCACGGGGGCTGTGGCTCGTGGTCTCGATACTCGGGTGAAAGGAACGCCGATCGTTGTTTTCAATGCGGTGTCGGAACCTGTAGCCGATATCGTTGAGGTGACAGTGCCAATGCCGAAAGAACCCAGGGGTGTTACCGTGTATGATGGGAACGGGCATCCTGTGCCGACCCAGATGCTCGGATATGCTGACGGTAAAGTAACTTGCTTGTTTGCTGCTGATGTGCCTGCCGTAGGATATGCTGTTTACGATTTGCGCGAGGGTAGTCGTAAATCGGCTTCTGAATTGAAAGTGACGGATCAGACGTTGGAGAATGCCGTCTATAAGGTGACATTGGATCGAAACGGCGATATCGCTTCGATTGTCGATAAACGGTATGGTAAGGAGTTGGTAGCTCCAGGTCAGGCGGTGCGTTTGGCCTTGTTCAGCCCGAACCGTTCGTATGTATGGCCTGCGTGGGAACTGCATAAAGAGACTATGGATGCAGAGCCAGTGGCGATTGACAGTGCGGTACGGATTACGGTGGCTGAGGAAGGGAATTTGAGAGTGGCTCTTTGCGTAGAGCGTGAACGTGCCGGGTCGAAGTATCGTCAATATATTCGATTGAACGGAGGCGGCCAGCAGGAACGTATTGATATCGTATCGGAAGTCGAGTGGAATACGAAGAATGCGATGTTAAAAGCTGAATTCCCGTTGACGGTGAATAATTCGAAAGCTACTTACGATTTGGGTATCGGTGTGATTCGCCGTGAGACGAATACTGCGGAATCGTATGAGGTACCGGCACAGCAGTGGGCCGATCTGACTGATACTGATGAAAAATACGGAGTCTCGATCATCAATGACTCGAAATACGGTTGGGACAAACCGAACGACCATACATTGCGTCTCACACTTCTGCATACGCCCGATCCGCGCAACGAGGAAGGCGATATGCGTTTCGATTATCAGGAATTTATGGATTTGGGTTACCATACCTTTACCTATTCGATCTATGGTCATGAAGGCGGTTACATCCCTGCCAAAACGACATTGCGCGCCGAGGTGATGAATCAGCCGTTGCGCCCGTTCATCACCCCGAAACATGCAGGTGAGTTGGGCCGGAGTTTCTCGCTGGTACAGACCAGTACCGATCAGGTGCGTGTCAAAGCGCTGAAAAAAGCGGAGGAAGGCGACCTGTATGTAATCCGTCTGTATGAAATGGAAGGTCGCGATGCCGAAAATGTGGAGGTGTCGTTCCCTGCCGAGATTGTCGAAGCGCATGAGTTGAACGGCATCGAGGAGGTGATCGGAGATGTGCGTTTTGAAGGAAATAAACTCATTTTCAATACGACAGCATTCAAACCCAAAACTTTTGGAGTACGTTTGAAATCTTCAGCTCAACAGATGGTGAAACCCCAGAGCCGATTTGTTGATTTGCCTTACAATATGAGGACCGCAACATTTGATCCGATGCGTTACCGGGCCAATTTCGACGGACAAGGCTATTCGTATGCGGCAGAGTTATTGCCGGATACGATCGATTATAAAGGCGTTCAGTACCGGTTGGGTGATCCTGAAATGTCGAACGGTTTGCGGTGTGTGGGCGATACGATCAATCTGGGTGATACGGAAGGGTATAACAAGCTGTATCTCTTGGTGGCCGCAACGCAAAAAGACACTACATTTACGCTGCAATTGGACGGAGTACCGTATGAGCTAGGCGTGCCATACTATGCGGGATTCATCGGACAGTGGGGCCATACGGGGCATACGGTCGGTTATTGCAAAGAAGTTGAGGCGGCATGGGTCGGTACGCACAAGCATCAGCTGACAGGGAATCGGCATATCTCACCGATTAATCGGAATGTGCCTTATGAATTTACCTATATGTTCCGAGTGGCGGTCGATCTGCCAGAAGGTGTAAAAGAGTTGGTACTCCCAGTGAATCACGATGTGGTGGTGTTTGCTGCTACACTGGCCGATGATCCTAACACTGCTGAGCCAGCCGCAGAATTGGTGACCACGGGCTTGCCTCAGTAAACGTGATGTATGTGAATTCAATAAAACCTAAATAAACTCTAAAACTTTTTAATGATGACTCAAAAAGAGAACAAAAACGGCGGGTTGGCCATGTTGTTGCCCGTGCTGTTCGGATTTTTTGTGATGGGTTTTTGCGATGTCGTCGGTGTCGCAACTTCCTATGCAAAAGCGGAGTTCGGGTGGAGTGAATCGTTGGCGGGTTTTCTGCCGTCGGCGGTTTTTGTTTGGTTCCTGTTGCTTTCTGTACCCGCTGCGATGATGATGAACCGATTCGGGCGTAAAAATATGGTGCAGCTGAGTAATCTGATTACCATTCTCGGTATGCTGATTCCGTTTATTTCCTTTACCCCGGCAACCTGTATGGTTGGCTTTGCTTTGCTCGGTATCGGAAATACGATCTTGCAGGTTTCGTTGAACCCGTTGGTTACCAATGTGGTGAGCGGTCAGGGACTTACCAGTGCTTTGAATGCTGGACAGGTGGTGAAGGCGGTGTCGTCGTTTTGCGGACCCTTTATCGCGTTGTGGGCTTCCCAATATTTAGGAAGTTGGA
>CASDSC010000088.1 GCA_949283215.1 uncultured Alistipes sp.
ATGGCAAATAACAAACGATTATTATGATAATGGCTCGAATTACATGTATATCGTCAAGGGGGGAAGTTATTTCTTGCCGGCTTCGAGTTGGTGGTATGTTGAGGGTGGCCCCCGTGAGTTGACCTATTGTCAGAAGATTCTTTCCATTTCGCCCAGTTTCGATCGATGTGCAACAGTGGGTTTCCGTTGTGTAGCCGATGCCGAACAGGAAAAATGATTTTTTGTGTCAAATAGGATAAGGTTCTAATGTATTTATTACATCTGGATTGTATGAAAAAATTGATTCTAACAGGAGCGGTTGTTCTGAGTTTCTCGTTTTCTTATGCCCAGATCGCCGATCGCAATAGTTATCTTTCTGACTTCAAGGGTGAAATGTGTAAGGAGTGGCCTGCAAACCGTACACTCAATGTGGTGTTTCACGGACACAGTGTGCCATCCGGTTATTTTAGGACACCAGAGGTACATATTTTAGAGGCTTATCCACATTTGGTTTTTCATGGGTTGAAAACGGAATATCCATATGCGGTGGTCAATGTGATTACGACCTCAATCGGAGGAGAACAATCGGAACAGGGGGCCTTAAGATTTGATGCAGAGGTTCTTACACATCGTCCGGATGTGCTGTTTATCGATTATGGGCTGAATGACCGAAGTATCGGACTTGCACGCAGTGAAAAGGCCTGGCGGCAGATGATTGAATCTGCCTTGACTGCAAATATCAAAGTTATTTTGATGACACCGACTCCGGATATGGAAGAGAACATTTTGGATGACGGAGCCATGTTAATGTCCTATGCCGCCATGATTCGTCAACTTGCTTCAGAATATCATGTCGGATTGGTTGATTCCTATAAATTGTTCCAGCAAAAGGCAGAGGCAGGAGAAGATCTGCATAAATATATGAGTTTGAGCAATCATCCGAATAGTGCGGGACATAGTTGTGTTGCGGCGGAGATTATGACCTGGTTTTTGTAATGGACGAGTTTTGGGGGGTGTCGGCATTTGATGCAGATGTCTATTGATGCCGGAGGATAGAGGCAACTGGTTTTGTTGTAGCAGTGCACTATGAGTGGTTGTATAGATACAAACGAAGGAATGTCTTGTGATTTTCAACTGTAAACAGTCGAAAGGGGTGGGCTCCTGTAAGATTGTGTCACATGAAAAAAGTCAGCGATGGATAGATTGATCTGAATCGGCATCAGAAGCAATGGCATGATTTTTTGTACCTTTACGTGCTGAGAAAAACGAAACACATGCAACGAAACAGGATTAGAATACTGGTTGTTATTTATTGCCTTTTATTCCCGCTGTTTGCGGTGGCTCAGCGTTATCCGGTCAGGGGACGCGTGATTGATGCTTTGTCGCGACAGGGGGTGCCGTATGCAGCCGTCGTAGTGGTGGGACAAGAAAATATAGGGGCGGCAGCTGATTCTGCAGGCTATTTCACAATTACCAATATACCGTCCGGTATTTGTCGTTTTTCGGTTTCGTCGGTCGGTTATAAAAGTACGGTGACGCCGGAATATATTATCTCGGCGGGTACGTCGTTTGTCGATGTCGAATTGGAACCGGATACCCAACAGGTCGAGGCGGTCTCGGTGAGTCTGTCTCCATTTCGGCGTGTCGTCGAGAGTCCGGTCAGTCTGCGGATTATCGGTTTGGGTGAGATTGAGAAAAGTCCGGGATCCAATCGGGATATCGCCCGTATTGTCCGTTCGTATCCCGGTGTATCATTTTCCCCCATCGGGTATCGCAATGATTTGATCGTAAGAGGTGGCGGACCGTCGGAAAACAGATTCTATATGGATGGTATCGAGATCCCGAATATCAATCATTTTGCAACCCAGGGAGCCTCGGGAGGGCCGGTGAGTATTGTAAATGCAGACCTGATTCGCGAGATCAGTTTTTATACCGGGGCGTTCCCGGCGGACAAATCGGGGGCTTTGAGTTCCGTACTCGATTTCAGCTTGCGGGACGGAGATCCAGAGAAACAAACGTTCAAGGCGACCCTCGGAGCATCGGAAGTCGGACTTAGCGGGAACGGCCATATAGGAGACCGAACTACTTATATATTCTCATTACGTCAGTCATATCTCCAGTTTCTTTTTAAGATGTTGGGTCTGCCTTTCTTGCCCAATTATATCGATGGACAGGCGAAATTCAAGATTAGACTGTCGGAACATGACGAATTGGTACTGTTGGGCCTTTCGGGGATCGATAACATGCGTTTGAATACAGACGAGAAGGGAGAGTCTGCGGAATATCTGCTCAGTTATCTGCCCCGGCTTCGCCAGGAGACTTTCACGTTGGGTGCCTCGTATCGTCATTATGCGGGTCGTCATATCCAAACGGTGACGCTTGGTCATAATTATCTGAACAATAGGAATATAAAATACCGTAATAATGATGAGTCCTCTGAGGATAATTTGACGCTCCGTTCGCGGGCCGTTGAGCAGAAGACCACACTACGAGCGGAGAATCGTTCTTATTATGGCAAATGGACCGTGCGTGAAGGAGTGGAGCTCAATTATCAGCATTACGTCAACCGGACATTGCAACGATTATATACACAACAGGCGGTGTTATCGGATTATAATACAACGTTGGGTTTTGTAGGATGGGGTGCTTTTGCGAGTGCCGATTACAAATCGACCGACAATCGGTTGACACTATCCGGTGGATTGCGTTTTGACGGTTCCGGGTACAGTTCCAAGACGCGTCGTTTCTGGAATCATTTATCTCCCCGTATATCCGTTTCTTATGCGTTGAGTGATCAGTGGTCGGTCAGCGGGAGTTCCGGACTTTATTTTCAGTTACCCCCAATGACAGCATTGGGTTTTATGGACAATGCCGGTGTATTGGTCAATCAGGATTTGGAATATATGCGGGTAGCTGAGAGTGCGGTTGGTTTTGATTGGCGTCCTGGCAGCCGGTTTGTTCTTTCGTTGGAGGGGTTTTATAAATATTATTATGATATTCCACTGTCGGTGAACGATAGCATTCCATTTACCTGTAAAGGGAATGATTACGGCACGGTGGGTAATGAGTTGCTGGTTTCAACAGCCATTGGACGTGCCTATGGTTTGGAGGCCATGGCGCGATGGCAGATTCCGGGGAAGGTGAGTATGGTTTGTTCTGCAACCTTGTATCGGAGCGAGTACCGTAATGATCGCCACTCGCCATATATACCGTCGGCATGGGATAATCGGTTTGTTATCAATCTGAGCGGGACATATGATTTTCCTCGGGCATGGAGTGTAGGGGCAAAATTGAGTGCTATCGGAGGGGCCCCGTATACTCCTTATGATGTCGATAAGTCGTCCTTGAAAGAGGCTTGGGATGCATCCGGACGTCCATATTACGATTATTCGTTGTACAATCAGTTTCGACTCGATCCATTTGCTCAATTGGATATTCGGATCGACAAGACCTTCTATTTTCCTCACTGTATGCTCGGATTGTATATCGATCTCCAGAATGTGACGGGTAGCAAACTGAAGCAGCCCGATGTGTTGATGAGTACCGGGGTTATCGAAAATCCTTCAGCTCCGTTGTCTGAGCAGCGTTATGTTATGAAGTATATTGCGCAGCAGAGCGGTACCATTGTCCCGACCATCGGAATTACTGTCGAGTTCTGATAGGAGGTGCGGTAAGAGGCAATGTGTGGGAGCTATGATGAGATCTATGTTGAGTTCGATACTTGTTTCGGAAGGTTTTCTGCTGTCACGTATGTAGTGCTCAGAGAGAAATTTGTTTTCAATTGGTGGGTCGCGATTTTGGGAACCATCATACGGATTGAGAGCAATGAAAGGCTTTTATTTTATTACAATTCTTTAACATTCACACAATATTCGGTTAATACACGTCCTCTACTTTTGGGGCGACAAAAAATGTGGATTAATCTGAATACTAATGAGAAGAATTGTACTAATGTGTGTTCTGATGGCAATCTGTTTCGGCGCGGTTGCCCAGAATGTGGGATTGATTTCCGGAACGGTGACGGAAATGACAGAAAACCGGACATTGCCTGGAGCTTTGTTACGGCTCGACAAATTTAATCGTTATACCGTTTCCGATAAGAACGGTTATTTTGAGTTTCTGAACGTACCCGTAGGAAGCTATCGGGTCGAAGTTTCATATTTGGGTTATGTGACCAGCCATCAGGATGTGGAAGTGACAACTGGAGGAAATACGGTGATTCGCTTTGCATTGGCCGAAGAGGCCAAAATGATGGATGAGGTGGTAGTCATGGGAGATCAGATTCGTGGTCAGGCCAAAGCGTTCAATCAGCAAAAGACCAATAAAAATATTACGAACATTATTTCGGCGGACCAGGTGGGTCGTTTCCCAGATTCCAATATCGGAGATGCGCTCAAACGTGTTCCGGGTATCACGATGCAGAATGACCAAGGCGAAGCACGTAATATTATTGTGCGCGGTTTGGCATCTGAACTTAATTCGGTTACACTGAACGGGAACCGCATTCCTTCTGCTGAAGGCGACAACCGTAAGGTCCAAATGGACCTGATCCCGTCGGATATGATTCAGACTATTCAGGTCAATAAAACACTTACCCCTGACATGGATGGGGATGCGATCGGTGGATCGGTTGATCTGGTTACTCGGGCGGCTTCGGGCGGACAACGCATCTCGATTACGGCGTTAGGCGGATACAATCCGATTCGTAATGGTGCGACCGGATCGGGTGCGTTGGTTTACTCGAATCGTTTCGCAAAAGATCGCGTCGGAGTTGTGCTTAGCGCTTCATATATGAATAAGGATTATGGATCGGACAATATCGAAGCTGTGTGGGCCCAGGACGATTTCGGCAATGTTTATGTTGAGGAGATGGATGTGCGCAAGTATGATGTGCAGCGGGTGCGGCGTAGTATATCGCTCAATACCGATTGGAAGATCAATGATAATAATACGTTGGCTGCAGATGTCATGTATAACTGGCGTGATGATCGAGAGAACCGGTTCCGGACCACATATCAGGATATTGAGCCGGTGTACGGTGCAAATGATGTAATTATGGGTTATACGGGCGGTATATCGCGCGAAACGAAGGGCGGTATTGACGATCGTCGTAATCGGGGACGCCGACTCGAAGATCAGCGTGTTCAGTCATATACTTTGACGGGTACCCACTTGTTGTCCCCAAAATTTGACCTCGATTGGAATCTTGGCTATGCGAAAGCTAGTGAGGATCGCCCTCATGAGCGGTATATAGAATATCTGCAGGAGGGTCTTGAGATGAGCCAGGATTTGTCCGATACCTATAAACCCTATATTGTTGCGCCAGGTCAGAATATGAGTCAATTCATGTTCGATAAGTTGACCGAACAGCATGACTATACCGATGAGGACGAGTATTCGGCTAAAATCAATGCGCGTGTGCCGCTTTCGGCCATAGCCAATCAGAAAGGACGGCTCCATTTCGGATTGCGCGCTCGTATCAAGAGCAAAGAACGTGACAATAATTTCTATGAATACAGCCCTGTTAACGAGTTACCTGATCTGGCAGGTATGAATACTGTTACTTTTAGCGATGGTTTGACACAAGGTAGCCGTTATGTGCCTGGGACCTTTGTTTCGAAGGGTTGGTTGGGTAATGTGAACCTTTACGATACTCATGAATATACGGCAGAGGCTGATCCTTCGGAATATCTGGTGAACAATTATAAAGCGAATGAACAGATCTATGCTGGATACCTTCGTTGGGATCAGGATATTACGCCCGATTTGACTTTTATCGTCGGAGCCCGTGTTGAGCATACGCGTGTCGATTACGAAGGGAATTATATACTCGATGAGAACTATGATGACGTTGATCTGCGCCGTGTAGAGAATAGTTATACGAATGTGTTGCCGAGTTTGACGGTTAAATGGAATGTCGGTGAACGGGCTGTTGTGCGTGGAGCTTTCTCCACTGCGTTAGCGCGCCCGAATTATTATACACTGGTTCCTTTTGCCGATGTCAAAGCCGAAAATCGCGAGATCCAGGCAGGTAATCCGGGATTGAAAGCGACCTATGCCTATAATGTCGATTTGTTGGGAGAATATTATTTCCAGTCGGTAGGTATCGTTTCGGGGGGAGTTTTTTATAAACACCTGAATAATTTTATCTACAATTATCTGGATGCAAGTTATACGAGCGAAAAGTTTGCGGTTGATTTTCCCAATCTTCCGAATCCGATTCCGACTGGTGAGCAATGGGAGTTTGTGCGTCCGCTCAACGGTGATAATGTCGAGATGTTTGGTGTCGAATTGGCTTTCCAACGTAAATTTGATTTCTTCCGGTCTCGGTTCTTGCGCAATTTCAGCCTGATGCTCAATTACACCTATACGCACTCCGTGACTCAGGGTATTTATAACGAAGACGGAGAAGAACGTCATGATGTGGAGTTACCCGGCACAGCGCCGCATATGTTTAATGCTTCATTGGCATGGGAAAATACTCGTTTTTCGGCACGCCTTTCGCTTAACTATACGGCAGGGTATATCGACGAGGTGGCAGGAGATGCATTCGAGGACCGTTATTATGGTGGACAGTTGTTCCTTGATGCCAATGCTTCGTACCGTATTGTAAGAGGATTGCGCATCTTTGCCGAAGCCAATAACCTAACTAACCAGCCTTTGCGTTATTACCAAGGCATTCGTAGTCGGATGGCCCAACTGGAGTACTACAAACCGACTTTCAATTTGGGTATTAAATGGGATTTTTAATTCAAATCAAATAGCTTATTATGAAATACACGAAGATTTTGTCCTCGGTGCTGATATTGGGTAGCATTATTCTGTCAGTGTCGTGTGCTTCGCAAACATCAACAAAAAAATCGCAACTTGAGGAACTCGCTGCATTGACGGACGATCATTTCAACTTTATTGTTGCGAATGACTTGGGTCGTAATGGGTATTATGACCAAAAACCGATCGCCGAGCAGATGGGTAAGCTGGCTGAAGAGGTTGATGTCGAGTTTGTTGCTGCTGCGGGCGATGTGCATCATTTCGAAGGAGTGGCGAGTGTAGACGATCCCCTTTGGATGACCAATTACGAGTTGATTTATTCGCATCCGGAGCTGATGATCGATTGGTTCCCGGTGTTAGGTAATCATGAGTATCGTGGCAATACACAGGCAGTGTTAGATTACGATAATGTGAGCCGCCGCTGGAATATGCCGGACCGTTATTATGCTAAAACCTATACATTGGATGATGGTGCTACATTGAAAATAGTCTTTATTGATACCACTCCGTTGATTGATAAATATCAGGAAGAGTCCGAGGAGTCATATCACGATGTGGCTAGTCAGAATACTGCGCGTCAATTGTCCTGGATCGATTCAACGCTCAACGCTTCGGATGAAACTTGGAAAATTGTAATTGGTCACCATCCTGTTTATGCCGAAACTCCGAAAGATGAGATCGAACGCGAAAATCTGCAACAACGGATCGATCCGTTACTGCGCAAATATGGTGTTGATCTATATATAGCAGGTCATATTCATAATTTCCAGCACATTCGAGTAGAAGGCAGCCCGGTCGATTATGTGGTTAACTCGTCAGGGTCATTGAGTCGTAAGGTGGCTCCGATCGAGGGTACGCAATTTTGCAGTGATGAACCCGGTTTTTCGGTGGTTTCTGCATCGGGTAAAGAACTTAAACTCTATATGCTGGATAAAGATGCCCGCATTTTGCATACGGTGACTCGTACGAAATAATCGGCGGAAATCGTAATCGGAAAGTCCAGTCGTGGGCAGTGGCCCCGGCTCGGACTTTTTTGATTGGCTTTATCGTGCCGATCTGTCGCGCAACGGGGATGTGTTCCTCGATACGAGGCGTCCAGGAGCCTTTTTCGTATCCCTTTACAGAGGACGTACACGATGTATGTAATCCTGCGGGCTTTCACCGTATTGTTCCCGGAAACATTTTGTGAAATACGAGGGGGAGGAGAATCCTGTTTCGTAGGCGACTTCCGAGATAGTCATCCCACCTGTTGAGAGTAATCGTTGTGCGTGTCGAAGTCGGATCTTACGCACCAATTCATTGGGAGATAAATCGGTAATTGCTTTGATTTTTCGATATAGTTGTGTGCGTGAAAGCCCCATTTGTCGTCCCATCTCGTCCACACTCAATTCCGAATCGGACAAATGCTGTTCGATATATTGGCGTACCCGGTCGATAAAAGCTTGTTCCGGCGAGGCCGATACATCTTGGGTGTTCTGGATCAGACGATCCCCGAAAGAGCGGCGTAATTTCTCGCGTCCTTCGATCAGTTTCCGAATACGGATCTGTAAGATATGAGCGTCGAACGGTTTGGATATGTATGCGTCTGCTCCGCTTTCGAATCCTTGAGCACGTTGTTCGTCGAGTGCGCAGGCAGTTAGCAGAATGACGGGAATATGATTGGTCGAAAGGTTTTCTTTCAATGTCTTGCATAGTTCGAAACCGTTACGGCCAGGCATCATGACATCACTGATCACGATATCGGGAATTTGCCGCATCGCTTTGGTCAGTCCGGAATCTCCGTCTGTAGCTTGAATCACCCTGTATTCGTTCCCGAGAATAAGGGCCATGTATTGGCGAATCTCGTCGTTGTCTTCAATTACTAAGACAGTTGGCCTTTTTTCATTGCTCCCGTCTGCAAAAAGTTCATCTGTATCCGTGGTGGTTTTGTCATTGGGTTGGACCGTTGCAGGTAATTCGATTGTTTGAGCCTTTGTTTGGGTTAGTTTTTCGCGCTCTGCTGTTTCTTCCTCGCTCAAAGAAAGAGATGTCGTGCAGGGTTCGTTATTTTGATGCAGTGTGTTTACGGTTGCTTTGTCTGTATCATGAGGGGTATTTGTCCCGGTGAGTTGAGGGGAGGATGGGTTTTGGTAATTCGTCTGGGGTTCAGTCTGTATAGAGGGTATCGTGTTACTGGAGACACATGGCGCCCCTGAAGTGTGTATGAAGGGAAGTGTTACGATGAATGAAGTGCCTGCCGTTTCAGAACTTGTGGCACGGATCGTCCCTCCGTGCAGTTCGACCAAAGCACGTGTCAGTGCTAACCCGATCCCCGATCCTACTTGCCCGGTATCTCCTTTGAAAAAACGTTCGAAGATATGGGCGAGTTGAGACTCGGGAATGATCTGCCCGTTGTCGTATACGGTCAGTTCGACTAGTTGTTCATTGTCTTGTGTGATTTTGCGCAGTGTCACGGAGACTGTACCATGTCTAGGCGTAAATTTGAAGGCATTTGACAGCAGATTGTAGACGATATGTTCGATTTTGGCTGTGTCAAATGCAAAAGAGAAGTCCGAACCATCGGTTTCATAGTTCAAAGTGATTTCGCGTCGTGTGGCATAATCGTGAAAAGGAGCCAACAGTTCGCGGAGGAAGAGGTCGAGATCACCGATCGTGCGCTGTAAAGACATTTTCCCGTTTTCGTAACGTCGGAATTCTATAATCTGGTCGATCAGACGTTTGAGACGACGGCTGTTTGTGTTGACCATATCCAGCAGTTCATTTTGTGCTGGGGTTAGATTTGGTGCGTTTTGTAGCGATTCGATAGGACCGCTGATCAGTGTGAGCGGAGTTTTCAGTTCGTGTGAGATGTTGGTGAAAAAAACCAGTTTGGCCTGTGTGGCTTCTTCGAGTTCCTGTGAAAGTTTTTCGAGTTGAGTTTTTTGTGAGGCAAGTTCTTCTGCTTGTTGACGAATAGCGTCGTTTTGTGCGGCCAATTGGCGGTTAGCTTTACTTTTGAATCGGTATGCCGTCAATGCTGCCACAAACAGTAAAAAAATCAATAGGAGGATAACGGCTGTTGCTATGAGTAACGATTGCTGATCGGCGTACCGTGCGAGGCTTCGGTCAAGCAATCGGTTCATCCGTTCGAGTTTTTGTTGGTGCAAAGCGATTTGGTCGGTTTGCATGGCAATTACTCGGGCATTGTTGCGATCGACTACGGCAGTTGGCAGGGTGTAGTTGCGGCTTACAGAATCTCCATTGAGGATTTTTACTGCGACGTCGATGATTTGATCTCCTCCGGTGGGGTAAATGAAAGAGGCGGCGAACCGGCCGGCACCGACCGCTTCGATTCCATTACCCGGTCCCGATAGAGCATCAATGCCGAGGATTGCAGGTCTGTGGCCACTGAATCCACTGACGACATCGTATACCCCTTGTGCCATGCGGTCATTCATGGCAAATACAACATCCGGCATGAGTCCACCAGTGTCGATGTATTGACGCATGACAGCGGCAGCCTTGTCTTGATGCCAATCGGCAAATTCCTCGGCAAGGATCTTGAGCCCGGGTTCTTCAGCTATCCGGTCGATGAAACCTCGGTGCCGTTCACTATCGGAAGTGGATCCACGCAATCCCCGTATTTCGATGATAGACCCTTGTCCGTTGAGCATGCGTGCTATGTATGTGGCGGCATCTCTCCCTATTGCGTAATTATCGGCTCCGATGAATGTAGTGTATTGGTCTGTGGCGACTTTACGCTCGATCAGGATGACTGGGATTCCCTGTTTTGTGACTTCCTCCACGACAGGAGTTAAACGGTCTACCTCGTTTGGTGAAATGATCAACAGGTCGACCCCCTCGTCCACCAGCGTCTGTATGTCTTCGATCTGGCGTTCGCTGTTGTCTGCGGCCGAGCGGAAACGCAATTCGACATCAGGATAGAAAACCGCTTCCTGTTCCATTTCGCGGTTTTGCTGTTCTCTCCATACATCCTCGCTACACTGTGATATACCGATTACGTGTCGGTTGGTCTGGCGACTTTGCATACATCCGGATAAGGCTGCTCCCACTATCGTGAGGCAACCAACGCAAGTGAGTATGTGTCTTATCCAGGACGTATGCATAGTGGCTATTTTAACGGAACGTCGTGCGCGATCTTTATCCGATTGATCTGCGCACGACGTATGTGATTGTGTACTGTTTATCTACCGGATAGGTATCAATAATAGATCGAGTACGTGACGGTTCGATCTCCGGTTTTACAGGTAATGCCGGTTACGTATCCTTCGTCGTCCAGTTCATAGGTTGCTGAAGTGGCAGGGATCTCTTGGCCATTCGGGCCAGAAGCTTCACCGGCAATCTGTTCGATCAGATAGGCAGTTGGCAATCCAGTCAAACCAGCAAGCTGAAGGTAGCGGTAACATGGTTCGCATGAGACGGCACACCGTTCTTTTGCGCACATCATGACCAATACGTTGGGGTCGACATTGCTGAGCTTTTCTCCGGTCGTGTAATTACAATTGAAATGTTTTGTGTAGGTTACAGTAGCTCCTTGTATTTCGGAATACAAGACTAATTTGTCGTAATTGAGTTGCGGAATATCCTCCAAGTCTTTGTCGGGTTCAAGGAACTTCGGTTTGTAGTTCCAGATTGAACATTCATCTCGGTATGAGATACCATCCAGGAAATATACCCATTCCAGTATGCCACGCGTAAATTCGAGTTTGTAATGTCCACTCATTTCTTCCGTGCCGTTATACATTAAGACGGCAGTTGTGCCCGTGCGACTTGCGTCGTCCCAATAGTGTACGCGTAATTCCCAGCGAGCAGTGTCTGTTGCCTCGTTACCGAATATTCTCAGGTTCGTATAACTCGGGCCACGGTCCACTATGTAGTTGACTTCTTGCTCACCGTCTTTCAATGTGATTGGGAAATTGTCTTCGTCATATGTATATTCGATCGTCCCACTGCCCTCCGGACCGTCATATTCGATTCGGCTGACATACCGTGTTGGCCTTTCGTCTCCCGGGGTAACTATTTCGCCATCCAAATCCTCCTCTCCGTTTTCTTCCTCTTCTTGAGTAATGCCTTTCTGAGTAATATTAATCACTAACTCCATATCTCCGCAAGAGATGATAATCTCGGCAGCGCGGCGATAACCTGTTGTATTTGGGTCGAGAGTAAGGGTTAACGAATATGTTCCTGCCGAGCCGGAATATTGGCTTAAGTGCACCCAATCGACATCGGAAGATTTTGCTTCGATTTTACGCACGATAGCACTCCAATCGTCGTTTGCAGTAAAAGAGAGGTTGCCGTCCTGTTCGTTTGAATAATATGTTTGTTCTTGTTGTGAGTCATCGGATAGACGGATGGGGCCGGAATTTTCCTCATTTTTGCTGCAACCGCTTATTAAGCATATGCACAAAACCATCCAGATCAAGGAAAAGAGTCGCATAAGGTTATCTATTTTTAGTATATTACAAATATAGCGAGAAAACGGAAATCCCAAAGATTTCTCAGAGAAGAAGTATGAGGATAGCACATCTTTTTGATGATGAGAATGCGTCTGTTTTGTTATTTTCTTGGTGAGCTAGGATTAAAAAAAATAATTTTTTATCGTAAAACAGAAATTTTAATTATCTTTGCGGCACTCAAACTGTTCAATGCTCTGTTCGTCTAACGGTTAGGACGGCAGATTCTCAGTCTGCAGATAAGGGTTCGATTCCCTTACAGAGTACAAAATATGTGTCGATCGAGTTATTGGC
>CASDSC010000089.1 GCA_949283215.1 uncultured Alistipes sp.
ATGGAAACGGGGAAAATGCGGTCGCTTTACAGGATTTGAAAATTATACCGCTGAAATAACCGATGAAAATACGGGGTTTTGTATCTCTTTTGTCTTTGGTCTGGCCGTTGTTGACTATGGCCGGAACCGAAAATCGGGGCGAAATAGTACCGCAGCTCGATGAATCAGGAACAACAGTTCTTCTCGATAAATCCGAACTGGTACCGCAGCTCGATGATGCGTTGCGTGTCCGGATCGATTCGATGATTGAAGCCGGAATCGCCCGGCGCGATTTTCCCGGGGCAACCCTTACGGTGGGAACGCTCGAAGGTGTGGTGTATGACCGGCAGTACGGCTCGCAAGACTATGAGAGCGGACGGGCTGTGAAGGCTGATGATTTGTACGATATCGCGTCGTGTACCAAAATTGTGTCCACGACATTTGCCCTGATGCGGCTGTACGATTGCGGACAGTTCGATCTGAAGGCGACGATTGCGCGCTATTTGCCGGAGTATGCAAACAATCCGGTCGGTACGTTGCGGATGGAGGAGTTGCTTACCCATACGTCCGGTTTGGGTAATGTGGCCGTTTACAGTCTGCTCACGCGGAATGCCCGAAAGGGTGAACGGTTGTTCGCTTCGACACGAAGCGATGAGTATCCGTACAGGGTCGACCGTAACCTGTTCGCATGCCGCAGTATTGCGTACGATACCGCTTTGGTGGCTCTGAAACCCGTCGAAGGGTATCGGTGTGCCGGTGGCAGCGTGTATGTCAGCCCGAGGATCGATTCGGTGTTGCGGGCTGAGTTGACGGCCAAATACAACCCTTCCCGGCGCGGAAAATATTTGTACAGCGATCTGAATTTTTGGCTGTTGCAGCAAGTCGTCGAACGTATTACGGATGCTTCGCTTGCCGAAGTGACGCGGACGTTGTTCGATCAGCTCGGAATGCACGATACGGGGTATTGTCCGCTGGAGTGGACTACTGCCGATCGGATCGTACCGACCGAACGCGATGTGTTGTTGCGGAGAGGGGTTGTGCGTGGGTATGTGCACGATGAGTTGGCGGCCGTTTGTGGCGGTGTGGGAGGAAATGCCGGCCTTTTCTCGTGTGGAGGCGATCTGGCCCGGTATTGCGAAATGTTGCTCCGTGGTGGAGAATACCAGGGACAGCGTATCTTGTCGCAGAAAACGGTCGATCTGTTTACCTCGTCGCCGCTTGTCCCATACGGTGTGTATCGGGGACTCGGTTTTGATAAACGGCCTCCTGGTCGTGAATTGGGAGGAAAGCGTTGTTTCGGCCATACGGGATATACGGGAACATTGATCTGGATCGATCGCGAACGAGGTTTCTACATGATTTTTCTCAGTAATCGCGTCTATCCGACACGTGCCAATACCGGGCTTATCCGTTCGAATTTGCGGACAAACATTTGGGATATGCTCGAGGCTTATTTCTCCGATTTGCAATGACCGTATCGGGGGTAGGCTCCGCTCCAAATGTGAAATGGTAGATGCGCGATAGCCATATGCTGTGATTGCATTGGTTATGAGAAGTCCCTTTGTTTGTCAATTAGATAGGTGTCTGAGGGTGCGTTATGAAGACAAGACGGTGTGGAGTGATCTTGTCTGCCGGGGTATTTACATGAACGTTAGTGGGGGGCTTATCTGACAGCGGGTTCCGGTGCAGATTGACCGGTGTGGCCGATCTGGTCCCGGAGGAATGCGATGATCGCTTCGGTATCGGCATAGGGAAACCAGCGAATCTCCGGATCCCGGGCGAACCAGGTCAGTTGCCGCTTGGCATAGCGACGGCTGTTACGCTTGATCAGACGGATTGCCTCTTCCCGGTCGATGTCCCCATCGAAATAGTCGAACAGCTCTTTGTAGCCTACCGTTTGCAGAGCATTGCACGTCCGAAGAGGGTAGACACGGCGCGCTTCCTCCTCGAGACCCGCTTCGAGCATACGGTCGACCCGTTGGTCTATTCGTGCGTATAGCAGTTCCCGGTCGATCGCAAGACCGATTTTAAGGATGCGGAACGGCCGTGACTTGGATTGTCCGCTTCGTAATGCGCTGTATGGTTTGCCTGTCTCGAGACACACTTCGAGGGCCCGGACGATACGTTGCGTATTGTTGCGGTCGATCTGGGCGTAATATACGGGATCGAGCTGGTGCAACTGTTCGAGCAATGGCTCCGGTCCCTCGGAGGCGAGGCGGGCCAATAATGTGTCGCGTAGGGTATGATTGGTCCCAGGAACCCCGTCGATCCCCCGGCACACGGCATCGATGTACAAACCTGACCCTCCGACAAGTAATGCGATCGGGTGGTGCTGATATAATTCGTTGAGCAAGTGCAGCGCATCGGTTTCGAAACGTCCGCTGGTGTAAAAATCTTCTACACTCCGGGTGGCGACGAAGTAGTGAGGAGCCTGGGCGCGTTCCTCCGCCGTGGGCATGGCGGTGCCGATCGGAATCTCACGATACATCTGCCGCGAGTCGGAGGAGAGAATGGGGGCTCCTCCAAAGGCCCGGGAGATACGGATGCCCGTTTCGGTTTTGCCGGTGGCCGTGGGGCCCATGACGACGATCAGGGTACGGTCAGAACTCGTCGTCATAGTTGTCGTCGCCCTCGAATCCTTCGAAATCATCCATGGCTTCCTCGAAAATCGAACGCTCCCGAGGGGTTGCGTCCGGATCGTATTGGTCGGGGGCACTCCCCTCCATCATCGCTATACGCGGATAATCAGTATTTGGTCGCGGTCGCGTTGTGCCGGTTAACTCGAGATATAACGCCCGGTCGTTGATCAGATCGAATTGAAAAATCAGCCGGTCGCCGTTCTGATGAAATATTTGACCCAACGAGACACGTTCCATCGGGATCGGCATGTGCGGATCGCTCTCCTCTGAACCCATGTCGATCTGTGTGAATTCGGTCAGTTTATCCCAATCGGCATTCGACAGGAAAAAAGAGGTCATGCCGGAAGAGGGATCGAATTGCAAATCTTCGCATACAAAATTGTGAAAAGCGAGTAGATTCATGTCGTACGGAACTTCGTAATCGCGGAGAAAACGGTCGTTCTCGTCACTCAGCATGCGGAATTTCAGGATCATCGACATAATGGTGAAATAATAGTTGCTCAAAGGTACGTAAAATCGTGCGTAGCGGCAAATGAAAATCTCTTTTTCGGATGTCGGCGTTGGATGAATACATCGTCGTTGTTATCCATGAGACGATCAAATCCTCAGAGATGGACTATATACGGTTAGATTGGAGTGGGGGCGGTTGCAGAGTATGAATATCGCATTGTGTCGGCGATTGTTCGTGTATTCGTATTCCGTTGTATGGTGAAGATTGGCCAGAGAGAGTGTGGAAGAAAACTGCAACATGTCGAAACAAAGTGATATTCTTGTCACATCTGTTGCTGGAACTCGTTTGTGCCTGATGCTGAAGATTGCACTTCAAAACTGATCAGTGCGATTTCTTGATCTCCTGGAGAAACCGCATCGTATCGACTCCGTCGGCGTAATCGTCGAGATGGGGATGTTGGGCCTGACCGAAAGGGACACAACGCGCCTGGACCATTTCACGGGAGACGATGCATTGGATTGATCGGTCGTGTGAGGTGAGCCAGTCGACAACCTCTTGCAAATCGGTGTAATGGCTGTATGTGATTTGGCTGAGGGCATCCGAAAATGTTGTTTCGGCCGGTGTCAGTATGTAAAATCCCCCGTCGAGGAACGGCCGATTTTGCATACGTGCGAGCGCCTTGGTTTGTCGGTAGTTGTTGCGGTATTTGGGATTGACCTCCGCGTATCGGCCGAAAAATGGAAGCAAGGTGGTAGGATCGTATCCCGCCGGAAGAAAAAGTCGGCTTACGCTGCGGCATCCCATTCCGTTATATCGGAAAATATCTTCGGCCAGCCCGATCAATTCGATTTCGCTTTCCTCGCCGGTAAGTATGGCCACGCTATGTCGGCTGCCGCGAAATAGGGTCGGCACCGTGTGAAAACGGGCCCGAAAATAGCGGTTGGTGTTATCGCTCCCTGTGGCGATCACCGCATCGACTGAGGTGTTGGTCCAGTAACCTATCGGAAGTTGCGGATCGATATCGTGTAGTCGTTCGAGTAGATAGTCAGTCATCGGTCGATCTTTACTCGAGGGTTTGACCAGACACCGATGACCCGACATCAAGGTACAGAGCAGATCATGGAAGCCTACCATCGGTAAGTTGCCGGCCATAATGATCCCGACAGTGAGTGTGCGTGCTGGAGTGGGTGATGGATACCGCTCCGCCCAGGAACGGAGCATATCTTCCTGGAGCATGTCGTATGCCAAGGCCCGGGCTGCAAAACAGATGTCTTGAAACGAAAACCACGGATTGAAGGTCGAGGCGCAGCGGGCTGCAGCACAAAAGGCCGGATCTGGGATTTCTCGGCCCAGTTCGGTACCCAACACCGTCAGCGCGGCAATACATCTTTCGGTAGATTGATCCATGGCGCGAAATTAATAAAAACAGTTGCGACTTCAGAAAAAAACGCAGATATTTGTTCGTTCCAAAATTTGAAGATCATGAAATTTCTTGCGCTGATTCCTGCCCGTTATGCGTCTACCCGATTCCCGGGAAAACCGTTGGCCGACATTCATGGTAAACCAATGATCCGTCGTGTGTACGAGCGAGTAACGGCCCGATTCGCAGATTGTTATGTGGCAACCGATGATGAACGGATCAAAGCATGTGTCGAAGCGTTCGGCGGACAGGTGGTGATGACCTCGACGACGCACCGGAGCGGTACGGATCGTTGTCGTGAAGCACTTGACAAAGTGGAGACCATGACAGGAGAGCGTTTTGATGTGGTGATCAATATTCAGGGAGATGAGCCTTTTATTGCTGACGAACATTTGGCGAAAATCAGTGCTTGCTTTGATGATCCCGGTACCGAAATCGCCACACTGGTCAAACCGTTTGCCCCTGACGAGGATATTACCAACCCGAATTGGCCCAAAGTGGTCGTCTCCGCTGCGGGTGAGGCGCTCTATTTCAGCCGCTCGGTGATTCCCTATATGCGAGGTGTTGAGGTGGCCGAATGGGCCTCGAAACATCGATTTTATAAACATATCGGGCTGTATGCGTACCGGAGCGAAGTGTTGCGGAAAATTACAGAATTGGCTCCTGGTGTGTTGGAACAGTGCGAATCGCTCGAACAATTGAGGTGGCTCGAAAACGGATATCGCGTGCGGGTCGCCGAAACAACGACGGAAACAGTGTCGATCGATACTCCGGAAGATTTGAAACGTGTGCTGGAAAAACTTTGCGAATAGTGGAGTGAAAACAGAACTGCGGTGCTAAATATCTCTGTGCGGCGGTTGGTTCTGGTGTCGCCCGATTGGTTTCTCAGATGCTTCTCCGGTTGTGCTGTACGATAACCGGACTCGTGTAGATAATGCCGGTTTTGAAAC
>CASDSC010000090.1 GCA_949283215.1 uncultured Alistipes sp.
ACCCTTTGATTATTAAGTGACGCCGACAGGATTCAAACCTGTGACCTTCTGATCCGTAGTCAGATGCTCTATTCAGCTAAGCTACGGCGCCAATCCTTAAATGCGTTGCAAAGGTAATAATATTTAATGTTTTTGCAAACCTTATCGAAGAAAATATTAATTATTTCTTATTTCTTTTGTTTGATGCGTTCCGGGTGACGGTTGACGAAACTTTCCCAACTTGTATCCGTTCTCTTTTTAGTCCCTGTTACACAGGCTGATCCGGCTCGTTGCATCAAGACGGCGGGTGTCGAGGTCTCGAAATAGTGACATACCGCTACGGCAAGTCCGTCGGTTGCATCCAGCTTCTTAGAGCGGTATTCGATGCCTAACATGCTTTGGAGCAACTTAGAGACCTGTTCCTTGGAGGCCGCGCCGATACCCGTAATCGATTGTTTGACCTTCCGGGGCGCATATTCGAATACGTCAACATCGCGCGATAACGCCGCTGCCATAGCTACCCCTTGGGCCCGTCCCAGTTTAAGCATGCTCTGTACGTTCTTGCCGAAAAACGGTGATTCCAGCGCTACCTCATCCGGACGATATTCGTCAATGAGAGCCGTGACTCGCACAAACAACTGATGAAGTTTCCGATAAGGATCGCCGAGTTTCCCGAGTTCGATGTTTCCCAATACGATACAGCGCATCGTATTGCCTTCGACCTCAAGAATACCGTAACCTGCCGTATTGGTCCCGGGGTCGATTCCCATGATGGTCCGTGTACGCCTACTGGAACGGGAAACCTGTCCGTCTGTCGATTCCGTGACGCTCCTCTCGGTATGCAAGGTCATCGGTCCGCTATTTCTTGTCCTCTTCACCGAGTTTTTCGATGAGTTTCTTTAACTGTTTCTCGAGTTGGAATACTTTGGCGCTCAGATCGGGTAAGTTGCGATAGATCGCATTGGCCCGGTGAAACTTGGAGGTCGGTAGGGCGGGGACTCCCAGATAGATCTGACGGTCGGCAATACTATTCGAAACTCCCGATTTGGACCCGATCTGTACCTGATCGCCGATGGTCAGGTGGCCGGCAATACCTACCTGTCCGCCCATCATGCAGTTATGGCCTACTTTCGTCGACCCTGCGATCCCCACTTGTGCTGCTGCGACCGTATTTTCTCCGACAACCACGTTATGGCCGATCTGGATCAGATTGTCCAGTTTGACCCCGCGACGAATCCGCGTCGATCCCATTGTCGCCCGGTCGATACAGGTGTTGGCTCCGATTTCCACGTCGTCCTCGATCACTACATTACCGACTTGGGGGATCTTGTCGAAACCTCCCTCTGCATTCGGCGCAAAGCCAAATCCGTCGGCACCGATGACTGTCCCTGCATGGATCGTAACATTGTTTCCGATTACGCACTGCTCGTAGATCTTTACCCCGGCGTTGATGGTTACATTGTCTCCGATTCGTACGTGGTCACCGATGTAGGCTTGCGGATAGATCTTTACATTCTTACCCAGTTTGACGCCTTCGCCGAGTACCGCAAATTCCCCAATGTAGGCATCTTCGCCGATCGTGGCGGTCTTGCTGATAAAAGCCAGGGAACTGATGCCCTGTTTTTGCGGTTTGCTGGCCACGTAGAGCTCGAGCAGTTTGGCAAAGGCTCCGTAGGCATCGTCGACCTTGATCATGGTGGCGGCAACGGGTTGTGTGGGTGTGAAGCTGCGGTTTACGATTACGATCGAGGCTTCGGTCGTGTAGATGTAGTGTTCGTATTTAGGGTTGGCCAGGAATGCCAAGGTGCCTGGATGTCCTTCCTCGATTTTCGATACGTTGTTGACCTTGGTTTGGGCGTCGCCGACCACCTCGCCTCCGAGGAACCCGGCTATCATTTCGGCAGTAAAGTCCATGTGCGTAAATTATAAGTAATTTGTAATGTCAATGTTGTGGGGCATGAGGGCACTGGTATCTCCTCCGTACGCGACCAGTTCGCGGATGATACTCGACGAAATGGCTACATATTGGGGCGGCGTAAACAGAAGCACGGTCGTGATCTCCGGGTAGAGTTTCTGATTGACGAGCATGATACTTCGTTCGTACTCGTAATCCACCGTGTTACGCATACCTCGAAGAATGAAACGGCAACTTTGTGAACGGCAGAAATCCCCGGTGAGCCCTGTGTAAGTGGTGACCTCGACGCGTGGATTGTCGCCGTACAGGTCGCGAATCAGACGTACCCTGTTGCCGGTCGAAAGCAGTCCGTGTTTCTCACTGTTGATCCCTACGGCGATAATGATTCTGTCAAACAATTCCAGCCCTTGTTTGACGATAATCTCATGACCCAATGTAAAGGGGTCGAATGACCCCGGAAATATGGCGGTTCTTTCCATTTGTGCAATAGTAGAGTAGGCGTGTCGTATGTCGTTATGTGTGTGATGTACGGCACCTCCCGGTCACGAAGGTAGTAATTATTTGTAAGTTATTCCAATTTATTCGGAGATAAAAATAGCCCAGGCTCTTGTGGAGTCTGGGCTTTGTTGGATTGTAATATAACCGTAATGAAACGGTGCCGGTTCTATAATTTGGTGAACAGCTTGCGCAGGCTTACCTCTTCTCCAATAATGCGAGGCAGGTCGGCGATGGCCACACGCTCTTGCTCCATCGAATCGCGGTGACGCAGGGTCACGGTACGATCTTCGAGCGATTGGTGGTCGACGGTGATACAGAACGGTGTGCCGATTGCATCCTGGCGACGGTAACGTTTGCCGATGCTGTCTTTCTCGTCGTACTGGATCGTGTGGTCGAGTTTGAGCATGTCTTTAATTTCGTGGGCCAACTCAGGAAGCCCGTCTTTCTTGATCAATGGAAGTACAGCTGCCTTGATCGGTGCCAAAGCCGGTGGAAAATGCATTACCAGACGTTCTTCTCCATTCTCGAGTTTTTCTTCCTCGTATGAGGCCGACAGAACTTGGAGTACCATGCGGTCCACTCCGATCGAGGTCTCGATGACGTACGGTACGTAGCTTTCGCCCGTTTCGTGATCGAAATACTGAATCTTTTTGCCCGAGAACTTCTGGTGGTTGCCCAGGTCAAAATCCGTACGGGAGTGGATCCCTTCGACCTCTTTGAATCCAAAGGGAAATTCAAATTCGATGTCTGTGGCGGCATTGGCATAGTGTGCCAGTTTGTCGTGGTCGTGGAAACGGTATTTCGCATCACCGAAACCAAGCGCGCGATGCCATTTCATGCGGGCCTCTTTCCAATCGGCGAACCATTTGAGCTCCTCGCCCGGACGAACGAAGAATTGCATCTCCATCTGCTCGAATTCGCGCATACGGAAAATAAATTGGCGTGCCACGATTTCGTTCCGGAACGCTTTGCCGATCTGGGCGATACCGAAAGGTATCTTCATACGGCCTGTCTTTTGGACATTGAGGAAATTCACGAAGATACCCTGGGCCGTCTCAGGACGCAGATAGATCGTATTCGACCCGTCGGCTGCGGCTCCGAGCTTCGTCTCGAACATCAGGTTGAATTGGCGCACTTCGGTCCAGTTGCGCGTACCTGAAATCGGACAGACGATTTCACAGTCGAGGATGATCTGACGCAAGGCGCCAAGATCATTATTGTTCAGCGCTTCGACCATGCGGCCATGCATCTCGTCACGCTTCTTAACAATGTCAAGTACCCGCTCGTTCGTCGTGCGGAATTTCTCTTCGTCGAAATTATCTCCGAAACGTTTCCGTGCTTTGGCAATCTCTTTGTCAATCTTTTCGTCCTGCTTAGCCAGCCAGTCTTCGATCAACACATCGGCACGGTACCGTTTTTTCGAATCTTTGTTGTCGATCAGAGGATCGTTGAACGCTCCTACGTGACCTGAGGCTTCCCAGATACGCGGGTGCATGAAAATGGCCGAGTCGATTCCCACAATATTTTCATGGAGTTTAACCATGAAATCCCACCAGTAACGTTTGATGTTGTTTTTCAGCTCGACTCCCAATTGCCCATAGTCGTAGACGGCGCTGAGTCCGTCATATATCTCACTCGAAGGGAAAATGAACCCGTACTCCTTGCTGTGGGCTACCAGCTTTTTAAACAGTTCCTCCTGTGTCATAATTTGATGCGCTTACGTGTTGTAGAGTGGCAAAGATAGCTTTTTTTCTTAACTTTGTAAAAAATTTAACGACGATGGGTAGGATTCTGGCGCTTGATTATGGCGGTAAACGGACGGGTATTGCGGTGACAGATCCGTTACGGATTATTGCCAATAGCCTGACTACAGTGCCTACGGCCGAGTTGCGTGCCTTTCTCGCAAAGTATTTCGCCGCGAACGATGTCGATACGATCGTCGTGGGTATGCCGCGTCAGATGGATGGTACGCCGTCCGAAACTTATACGAACATTGCCCCGCTGGTCGACGAATTGCGGCGTGCGTATCCGGAGAAAACCGTCGAGTTGTTCGATGAGCGTTTTACGTCGCGGTTGGCGATGAGGTCCATGATCGACGGTGGCGTTCCGAAAATGAAACGACGAGAAAAAGGGTTGGTAGACCGTATCAGTGCCACCATCATCCTGCAAGGTTATATGGAGAGTAAACGTAATTTACGATGATTTATCCGATTGTTATTTATGGTTCGCCGATGCTGCGGAAAGTGTCCGAACCGATCGCGGCCGATTATCCCGGTTTGCAGCAACTTATAAAAGATATGTTCGATACGATGCATGCATCCGATGGGGTGGGGTTGGCTGCCCCTCAGATCGGTAAAAGTATCCGGATTTTTGTGGTCGATGCAACCCCCTGGGCCGATGAGGATCCTCGCTTGGAGGGCTTTGCCAAGGCATTTATCAATCCCGAAATTTATGAACGTTTCGGGGAGGAGGAACTTTTCAATGAGGGATGTCTCAGTGTGCCGGGTATCCATGAGGATGTGTGCAGACCGACGAAAATCAAGATGCGTTATATGGATGAGCATTTTGTTGAGCATGATGAAGAGTTCGACGGCTATGCTGCCCGGATTATCCAGCATGAGTACGATCATCTGGAGGGCCATATGTTTGTCGATCGTCTGTCCCCTTTGCGCCGGACGCTTCTTAAGTCAAAACTTACGGCTATGGGCAAAGGAAAATATAAGGCGGATTATAAAACTAAACTGATAAAGTAGTTTGCATGAAATCGCCGTCGGAGTGGAGTGACCCGTGTCGGAGCGTCGTTGGATGGCGTAAAAAGCAGAATGTTGTGGTTGATCGGGAATAGTATGGATGGGAAAAAAATGACGGTCGGAGTAGGTTCGGTAATTGTGGCTGAACCGTATGCCGGAGATGCCTATTTTGACCGGGCTGCTGTTTTGGTGACTGAGCACGGGGAAGCCGGAAGCGTCGGATTTATTTTGAATAAACCGTTGTCGCTCGACGTGGCCGATTTGGTCGATGAGGTCCCTGCGCGAGGATTCCGGCTTGGTGTAGGTGGCCCGATACAACCTCAAACACTCCATTTTATCCACCGGTTCGGCGAAATAATCCCCGGGCCACCCATTTGTATGATAATTTGTATTGGGGTGGCGATTTTACCGTACTATGCTGTCTGATTGGCGCGGGGGTTGCCACATCGTCTGATGTCAGGTTTTTCCTGGGTTATTCGTCATGGTGCGCTGGCCAGTTGGCCGACGAAATGAACCGTGAGGTGTGGGGTGTGGCTGGGGCTTCCGAACAGATCATACTGGGTGATACGCGTGGTTTATGGTATGATCTCGTAAGCCGCATGCCCGAATATACGCATTGGTTGTTCGCTCCTTTGCATGCAGAGGCGAACTAAATCAGAACCGGTGCGGTGGCGAAGGTGGGGCTTGTCAAAAGACAAAAGAAGCGGATTTTGAAGTCCTTTTGTTAAATTCCGGAGCATTCCACATAGAGACAATTGTTTGTCACTGAAAGTTCGGTGTCGTTTTACTCGTAGCCGAATAGAGCGGTATGCCTAGTTTATAAGTACATGAATCAATTCGAAAGACTGACTTGATATCGGTTGTCAGTTGGTTTGAGATGTGAATGACTACGGGAGTCAGTGCTGTTGGTGCATAAATTCACGCGGAGTAGAACTCTGTTGTCGTAAGTAATTTGAGTTTTTAAACCTCTCATTGGCATGGTGTTTGCAATTTAATTCGGCGAGTTAAGACAATAAATCAAAGGCTTTTCCGTTTTATCAAGTGAACAAATAGCAAAGGTTTCTTCATTTATTTAAGTTTGGGTTAGTAGTTTTTTTGGGTATATCCCCTAAGGATGGGAGGCAACCGGGAGGTTCCCTCCCGTTTTTTGTGCGGGCATATCTTGAGGTGATGGAGAATATGACGACGGAAGTCGCCTCATGGTCCATGAGGCCGATGGTTGTTAGATGTATTGATGTTCGTGGAAGTGATGGCTCACGAAGAATAGGAAAACAGAAAGATGGTGGCGGGACAGGGACGATATGCCTCTATATCTATATAGAGAGGGTGTGTTACTCGTGGTGGTATGGTTCGTTATTCAGAATGGTAAAACCGCGGTAGAGCTGTTCTGCAAAGATTGCTCGAATAATCTGGTGGGAAAAAGTCATCTTGGAAAGCGAAAGCATGCTGTTGGCGCGATCGTATAGTTCCTGTGAAAATCCGTAGGGCCCTCCGATCACGAAACAAAGGCGTTTGATGCCGCTGTTCATCCGTTTCTGTAACCACGCGGCAAATTCGACTGACCGCATCTGTATACCTCTCTCGTCGAGCAGTACCACGTAATCGCTTTCTCCGATCTGTTTGAGGATTAACTCGCTTTCACGACGCTTTTGTTCCTCCTCCGTTAGGTTACGGGCATTTTTCAGATCCGGAATCACGATCGGTTCGAAACGGGTGTAATAGTTGATACGCCGCAGATAATCTTCGACGATCGTTTCGATGTTTTTCGAATCCGTTTTTCCGATCATGATCAATGCTATGTTCATCGGCGCTTGAATTTAGAAAATCCGTATCGTGCAATAGCCTTAAAATAAAAGAGAAGCATGAGATTTGGATCGCATGGGGGCCTTGCAGAGAATTCTGTGGTCAGTGGTTAGTGTCGATAATGTCCCGGATAGGGTTTGTTGTGAGGAAACGAGTTCAAAATCATGCTGGAGGCATCGGCCTTTGTCTCAGGAATGGGTTAGCGTCTGCGTGAAGATGTTCTGCGGCTCGATGATTGCGCTTTGGCTGTTTCGGCGGCAGCCCGTTCGAGAAGAATGCTTCCCTCATGGGTCTCTGGATACTCCATGTCGCTATTCCATTCCCCGGCTGCTCCCCGATAGATGATCGGTCGCTCCTGTTCGAGCTGCTTGAGTCGCTGGTAGCTCTTATACATGTTATATCCGTTGCCGCAGTCGCCGCCCATCGACCAGCCGATGATGCAGGTATGGTTCCGGGTTCGGGGTATGAGACTGCCCGCCCGGTCGAGATACGAGGCAAGCCAGCGCGGATCGTTGGCCGTCGTCCCTCCCGCATTGCGGTCGTCGGTGCGGTACCCACTGTTGAGGTTGGCCTGGTCAATCACCCACAAACCTTGTTCGTCGCACAGATCGTAAAACCATTCAGGTTGGGGGTAGTCAGGACATATCGTATTGATGTTTTGTTCCTTGAGGGTGCGAAGTTCGGCTGATGTCGTCTTTTCGTCTTTTGCTGCGTTGTATCGAGCCGCTAGGATCGCCATAGGCTGTCCTTTGTGGAGAATCGTGCCGTTTTCGAACGATGTGTCATGGAAGCCTATTTTGAACGGAATGTACTCGGTCAGTCGCCCGTTGCGTTTGATATACAGCATGGCTTTGTACAGATTCGGCTTCTCGGGACTCCACGGCCAATCCTTGATGGCTCCGTATATTGCTTCGCTGAACCGGATCGTGTCTTTGCCGTAGTTGGTCATCGTCACCTCTTTCTGGTTGTACGTGAATAATTTGCCCGATGGTGCATAGATGTCGAAACCTACGATGATCGGTTCCGTGTCGTTGTAACTGTTCGACAGGGCAACGTCGATATCGAGCAACCCGTCGATTTTCCGATCGTCGGGCCGTGTGTGTACAATGAAATCTTCGATCCGGACCTTAGGCTGCGAATAGACATATACTGTCCCGAGCGTCCCGGGTTCCGCGCTCCGGTTGAGCGTTTCGAGCCACGCTCCGGTCGTATAGCCAATCGCTTCGATACCGATCGAATTGAGTCCGTCGGTGACGTATTTCGTGATTTCGAACTCGGCCGGTGTGCGAGTATCTTCGCAATAGCCCACCTTCTTGTCGTTGACATAGAGGTAGTAGCCCGATTGTGCCCCCTCGATATGGATAAACATGTCGCGGTCGAGCCACAAATAGGGAACTTCGATTTCGGCCCGGTATTGGACGGTCGGATTCACTTCGGGTAATTGCGGCGGAACAAGGCGTTCGAGCCCGGTTGCTACCGTCTCCGTATCGCGGCACGGAACCATGCGCTCAGCCCAG
The DNA here is from genome assembly GCA_949283215.1 of uncultured Alistipes sp. Taxonomy (GTDB): domain Bacteria; phylum Bacteroidota; class Bacteroidia; order Bacteroidales; family Rikenellaceae; genus RGIG1874. Next base: position 8,463 of record CASDSC010000090.1, read on the forward strand.
CGTGCCACGGAAAAATAGGGCCGGTTGAAGCCTTCGATACGTTGTGTAGGGTCGCTAACCGCGTTCACTCGCCAATTCCCTGCTAACAGAATGAAGAAGGGCGATTGTGTCGGATCGTCCGTAGAGGCTGCTTCACGTAGGTCGTAACTGATGAATTCGGCTCTGGCCGGTGCCTTATTGACGGCCGGTACCCCGGGATTCTGCCATTCGGCTGGTTGCGCCTCTGCAGCAAGTGTACAGAATAAACTCCCGATGCCCCACAAAAATTTCTTCATGTCCGTTTCTGCGAATAGTTTGAATTCGTGCAAAAATCCGTTTTTTTCGGCAAAAACGCAAGAAGAAAACCTATTATCCCGGCGATTTTTTCGCTTGTCGGTATGTAGTCCGTTCGCAGGGATCATAACGCATGGGACAATCAACCTGAGGGCCTTCTCTTCGTATGGTTGTTGCCTGTCAACGATACTCGTCGGGTTCGGGGTGAGATTACCCATGTGGCAGTTGACCCAATGTGTAATCGATACACGTTCCGTAGGCCCGTGGACAACAACGAATCAAAGGCAGAGCCCGTCCGCGTCTCATTACCCTACGACCTTCTGCCTTTGGTGTGGTATGTGGATAACGATCCCCCGTCTATTTCTGACGGAAAAAGAGTTGTAGCGGTACGCCCTCGAAATCCCAGTGCTCGCGGATCTTGTTCTCTAAAAATCGTTTGTACGGCTCCTTGATGTATTGCGGCAGGTTGGCGAAAAATGCGAACGACGGAGTCGGCGACGGCAGTTGCATCGCATATTTAATGCGAATGTATTTCCCTTTGGTCGTTGGAGGCGGTGTCTCCTCGATGATCGGTAAAATGTAGTCGTTGAATTCCGAAGTCGGTATGCGACGTGCCCGCGACAAATAAACACGGATGGCCGTTTGCAGTACATCGAGAATACGTTGCTTGTTGAGCACCGAGGTGAAGATAATCGGAATGTCGTTGAACGGAGCCAATTTTTTGCGGATCTGCTCGCGGTACTCTTTCATCGTGTTGTTCCCCTTCTCGATGAGATCCCACTTGTTCACCACAATGACGCACCCTTTTTTGTTGCGAATGATCAGATTGAAAATGTTCATGTCCTGTGATTCGATACCCTGGGAGGCGTCGAACATGAGTATACAAACATCCGAGGTCTCAATCGCGCGGATCGATCGCAGAACGGAAAAAAATTCGAGGCTCTCGTTGACTTTGGTCTTTTTGCGCAAACCTGCCGTGTCGACCAGGTAAAAATCCATGCCGAATTTATTGTACCGTGTCATGATCGAGTCGCGTGTGGTTCCCGATATTGGCGTAACGATATTGCGTTCGGTCCCGAGCAATGCGTTGGTGAGTGACGATTTGCCGACATTGGGGCGTCCCACGATCGTCAGACGGGGCAAATCGGCTATCTCTTCCGTGACCGTATCTTCCGGAAGGGCTGCGATGACTGCATCGAGCAATTCGCCCGTGCCGCTGCCGCTCATCGATGAGATCGTGTACGGATCGCCCAACCCCAATGCGTAGAATTCCGCAGCACCGTATTCGAGACTGTTGTTGTCGACCTTGTTCACAACCAAAAGCACTTTTTTGCCCGAACGGCGCAAAATGTCGGCCATCGCCATGTCGAGGTCCGTGATCCCGGTCGATACTTCGACCAGAAAGAGAATCACATCGGCCTCGTCGATCGCCAACAACACCTGTTTGCGAATCTCCTCTTCGAAAATATCGTCGCTGTTAACCGAATAACCGCCCGTGTCGATCACCGAAAATTCCCGTCCGCACCAATCCGTTTTGCCGTAATGCCGGTCGCGGGTAGTCCCCGCCGTATCGTCCACAATAGCCTTCCGCATCCCCACCAACCGGTTGAAAAGCGTACTTTTACCCACATTAGGACGTCCGACGATTGCTACTAATGCCATAATCTCAAACCATTAAAATAAGGGTTACAAAGATAGCTAACTTTCGGGATATGACAATATCCATTACGAAACCGCACAAAATGTTCATATAGAATCAAGAAGTTTTGAAAAATTTTCATTAATATTGTATTTAGGATTGGCAAACAGCAATTCCTTATTAATAACTGCCTTATCTAACTACAAAATTAGCTGTAATGAAAAAAACCTCTTCGGGTAACGTGGTCAAAATGTTGCCTATTCTTTTCGGATTTTTCGTCATGGGATTTTGCGACGTGGTCGGTATTGCTACCAGTTATGTCAAAAACGATTTCGGCTGGAGCGAAACGATGGCCGGCCTGTTACCCTCGATGGTCTTCATGTGGTTCTTGCTATTGTCGGTTCCCTCGGCCATCATCATGAATAAAATCGGACGTAAAAACATGGTGCAGATCAGTAATCTGATTACGATCCTGGGTATGGCGATTCCTTTCGTCGTATTCAATCCGGTTACCTGTATGATCGGTTTCGCGCTGCTGGGTATCGGCAATACGATCCTTCAGGTATCCCTCAATCCGCTGCTGACCAACGTCGTAAGCGGAGACTCCCTTACCAGTGCCCTCACCGGGGGACAGGTGATCAAGGCAATCTCCTCGCTCTGCGGCCCGATCATCGCCGCATTCGCCCTTACTTCGCTCGGCAACTGGCACTATCTGTTCCCGATCTTCGCCCTGATTACCCTGCTGTCGGGCCTGTGGCTGCAACTGACGAAAATCCCGAAAGAGACCGTTACGGAAACCAGCTCTTCGGTGGGGGCCACATTCAGCCTGCTGAAAGACAAAACCATCCTGTTCCTCTTCCTGGGGATCGTCTTTGTGGTAGGAGTGGATGTCGGCATGAACACCGTCACCCCGAAACTGCTTATGGAACGTTGCGGCATGCAACTCTCCGACGCGGGACTGGGTTCGAGCGTCTATTTCATCTGCCGTACCGTAGGAGCTTTCATCGGGACCTTCCTGCTGGCCCGGATGAGCGACGTCAAATACTTCCGGATCCATATCCTCGCCGCGCTGGTATTCCTGGCAGCACTCTTTTTCGTGCATGGCCAAGGCGCCATCCTGACTATGGTCGGCCTGGTCGGCTTTACCTGCTCGAGTATCTTCTCGGTGATCTACTCGCAGGCCCTGAAAGCCCGTCCCGACAAGGCGAACGAAATTTCCGGACTGATGATTACAGGCGTATTCGGCGGAGCCGTTGTTCCTCCTCTGATGGGTGCCGCAACGGATGCAGTAGGACATCAGGGCGGATCATTGGCCATCATTGCCCTGTGTGTATGCTACCTGATCTTCTGCTCGCTGAAACTGAAAACTTCCAAAAACTAAAATACAATGTACAGAAACGATAAAAGA
>CASDSC010000091.1 GCA_949283215.1 uncultured Alistipes sp.
ACTATGTCGGACACCCTCTCCGTTAAGAATTCATGGCCTTGACAGCGAATGAGTCGAGAGGTTGACTTATGAAATGGTTTTGTTGTCGGGTTTCGCGGGTTGTAAATCGGTTGATGAAATACCGATCCGATCGGCGACTTGTTGTAAGTCGAATCCCGAAGGATTTTGGAAGATGCGCAGATCGAATTCGGGTATTATGGCCATCACATGGTCAAATACATCGGCTTGTATCCCTTCATAGGTGGCCCACTCTTTGATCGATGAGAAAAAATAGAGTTGCATCGGGATCCCGTTTTCCGTGGGTTGCAGATGTCGAATCATGCAGTCGAGCTCTTTGTTGACGACCGAAAGGCTGTGTATGTACAGATTGAGATAGGCGCGTAGCACCCCGATATTGGTCAGGCGATGGAGATTGATGACCACCGGATTGTCGATGGCGAGTGCCGTGTCGGGTTGAGATAGTTCTTCTTCTTTTTTTTCGAGCCACTCTTTGAGCAACGGGATCTGTTTATAACGGGCGATCATTTCCGGGGTACAGAATTTGACGCTGTTGATGTCGATGTTAATGGAACGCATGACGCGGCGACCGCCCGACTCGGCCATACCCTGCCAGTTTTGAAAGGCCTGACTGGTGAGCGTGCAGGGCGGTATTGTCATGATCGTGTTGTCGAAATTTTGCACTTTCACGGTGTTGAGCGTCACTTCGAGCACGGTTCCGTCGACTCCGCTACCCGGGACGGTGATCCAGTCACCGGGTTTTAACATGTGGTTGGCAGAGAGCTGGATGCCGGATACGAATCCGAGGATACTGTCTTTGAAGACTAACATCAGTACGGCGGCCGAGGCACCGAGCCCAGCGAGCAAATGCATTGGTGACTGGTTGATAATGATACTGGTGACGACAATGATTCCTACGCAGATGAGCAGTACCTGAATGATTTGGAGTGCACCTTTGAGGGGACGGTCCCGGAATGGTTCTTTGCTGTTGAAGATCTGAAACATCAACTTGAAGAAAGCGTTGAAAAAGAGTAGGGCGACAATCACAATGTAGATGACGCAACATTTCTGGATCAATGCGATTGCTTTAGCATGAGGCGGGAAAGCCAGCGGAATTAATATGAAGATCATGATTACAGGAACCATGTCAGCGATTTTCTTGAGCAGATGGGGACTGAATACCAGGGAGGACCAATGGAAATGAGCTTTCTTGAAAAATTTGCGTAGTACGGTGACCAAAAGGAATCGGCAAATGAGACCGGTCAGTACAGCCAGAATCATGATAATGACGATAATGGCCACTTGATCGAGCCAATCGGCCAAATGCGGTTTTATGCCCAGATCGATCAGAAGTTGGTTCATCCAGGCAGTCATTTCGCTTTTCATTGTTGTGGGGTTTGAATGATCGATTTGTGAGATTTTTAGGAGAGGTATATCCAAAACCGTGCCGCTACATTTTCTGTGTATATACTTTGGCTCAATGGGCGTTTACACGATTTTGGGTTCGGGTGTGAGGAGGAAAATCAGATGTGCTGTCATCGCACGTAAAAATGGGGATTGTGTTACAGATTTATGTTTCATGGTATCTATTTTGCAGGATAGAGTATAGCCTATATGTACTGATCAAAAATAGGACAAATCAGTGAAGAACGATGGGTTGTTTGGAAGATTTGAGGAATTTTTGAAGATTTTGGGCTGTTTTGCAGGTGATAGGGAAAGTAATTTGTATTTTGTTGAAACGGAGGACTGTTTCGGTTTAATCGAGTATACAATGGAAAAATATGGTAGACGTGTAGCTGTCAGTGGGGCAACGGGATTTATCGGGAGCCGCTTGGTTGAATATTTGACGAATACGGGTTGGGTTCCTGTTCTGCTTAGCCGAGATATGTTGCACGACGGTGGCGCTGCACGGTTACGACAGGCACTCGATGGTTGTGAGGCAGTGATTAACCTCGCCGGTGCACCGATCGATCGCCGATGGACAGCTGCATATCGCCGAGAGATTTACGATAGTCGCATTGGGGTAACCCGGCGTCTGGTACAAACGCTTAACGCGATGACTCAACAACCCCGAGTCTTGATTTCGGCATCGGCTGTGGGGTATTATCCCGAAAGTGGCTGCTATGATGAATATACGTTAGCGCAAGGGAGTGGGTTATTGGCCGACGTGTGTAGAGCCTGGGAGTACGAGGCACACAAGATTGATCCCCGTATACGGTTGGTTGTGCCACGTTTTGGGGTCGTGTTGGCCCCGAGTGGGGGAGCTTTCAGTCGAATGACGTTACCCATGCGTTTGGGAATCGCAGCTCGGATCGGAAGCGGTCGTCAGCCATTTTCATGGATTGCCCGCGAGGATCTGGTCCGCATATTGGCTCTTGCCTTGACCGACGAACGCTTGTCGGGAGTGGTGAATTGCGTGGTTCCCGAGCGACTCGATAATCGGGAGTTTACACGGATTGTCGGGTCGTATTATCATGACAGGATTCATGTGGCGATCCCTCGTTGGGTTCTAAGGATGATTTACGGCGCAAGGGCATCTGTACTGACGGGGGGTAATTGTGCGATTCCGGCTAAATTGACGGAGATAGGTTATTCCTATCAATCGCCTGATCTGATACGGTTTTTATCCGGCTTGCCGCGTGTTTGACGGGACACATATTGTTTTTGCGAGGTGCACCAAGGAAACTATCCCCGAGTCATGCGATTGATTGGCGAATAATGCTTATCTTAGCGCTCGGTGGTGGGAGCTGCCGTTGATCAATACCGCAAAACCATGTTGTTATACAAATCCATGCCGTTGGGCGAGATCGTTCATGAGTATCCGATGTTGATACCGATCGTGGGCCGTTTCGGGATTCGTCTTGGAGTAGGCGAAAAGAGTATTGGCGAGGTTGCCGATCAATATGGGGTCGATGCCGATTTTCTGGTTATGGTGCTAAATACCTATCTCAACGAATCGTACTTCCCTGAACAGAAATTACGTTCGTTTCATGTATCTCAGATTGTCGATTATCTGACCAAAACCAATGCTTATTATTTGCGGTTCCAGTTGCCCAATATTGAGAAACATCTCAATGCATTTGTTGCCACGAGCAGCCCGTCGAGTCGTAGTTCTCTCGATATGTTGAACGGGTTGTTCCAGGCATTCAAGAGAGAACTGACCGGAAGTATAGCTCGGGATACAGAGGTCGATTTTCCGGCATTTCTTGCTCTTAGCCAGTCGTGTGCTGATGGTGGGTGCGAGGAACCCCAATGCGTTTCTTCGTTTCCCGAGAGTGAAGAACAGACCGAGCTGTTGTTGGCCGATATGCAGAATATCTTGATTCGCTTCTTGTCTGGGGAATATAACGAGAATCTTTGTTATGCCGTGATTTTTGCATTGAACAGCATGGAGAGGGATATCCGGCAGCATAATCGTATTCGTCGTCGGATCCTCTATCCGATCGTAGGAGCGATGCGTCAAAACGCAGAACGATGAAGGGCACGACTAAACGAATTGCGGTAATAGTGTCCGATACGTTGCAGAGTATCGGGCTTCAGACACTGTTTTCTGATTATTTTGCACCGGTCGAGATCGAACGGTTCGTGTCGTATGACGAGTTGCTTCAGCACGGGTCGGTCGATTCTTTCGATTATTATGTGAGCGAGGCGGAAACGGTCGCATTGCATTCCGATTTTTTCTTGCCGCGCAGTTCCCGTACGGTTTTATTGACGAGGCAAGAGGGTTCGTATGCAGATTCAAATGCTTTGGTGGTTCAGCATCCGCAAGAGGAGTTGATCGCGAAATTGCATCAGATCCTGACGTCTGGTCGCCAGGTCGACGAGATGGCTTCGGGGCGCGAATTGTCGTCCCGGGAGATCGAAGTGTTGCGGCTGGTCGCCTGCGGGCGGATCAACAAAGAGATAGCCGAGATTCTATCTATCAGTTTTCAGACCGTACTCACGCACCGCAAGAACATCACGGCCAAATTAGGGATTAAAACCGTATCGGGCTTAACTTTTTATGCGCTGATGAACGGTTATGTGACAGCCGACCAGATCGGCCAGTAATTGTATGTCACTTCAGCCCGCTTCCGGTTACTTTATGAAAACGGATGGGCAGATTCCTTCAACTTGTTTTTACGTGGTGATTTACTGTGAGTCTTGTTTTCGGGTTAATGGGTTGAGGAGGTTTCGATTTGCCCTGTTTGATGGTCGAGTTCCGAGCCGCGCATACTGTGTGGTATCGAGAATACCAGCAACAGAAGGATAACGGCACCTATAGCTACATATCGATTCCAGGTTTTGCGACGGGTCAGTACCGCGACGAGTAGTCCGATCATAGCCAGCAATGTTTTGTTGTCGGTCAGATCCGTTCCCATTGGGAATCCGCTCCAATATATGCCGAATGCCGCATGCTGGACCAGGGGCCCGAAGATGAAACCTCCGATCAGCAGCGTCCAGGTCGTTAAGATCAAATATTTACGGTACACCGGCCATTGGGCCAACGCGGCGATGCCTGTATAGCAGGCCAACAGCATCGCGCCGAACATCAATAGGATATGAGGGATTAAGATCCATGCAGGCACATCGTGCTTAAAACGGATAATCAGAGGATCGTCTTCATAGAAAGTTTGTTTTTCACCGTCCGGTGCGGTAAGACTGAGGTAGTATTCGAGTTTGCCGGCGGCTGGTTGTAGGGGGAGACTGGCTGTGAGTGAGCTGTCCGTCTGTGTCATCGTGACGGCGGTGAACGGATTGTCCGAGGGATATTTTTTCCAGTACAGTGTTCCCATGGTTCCATCCGGTAATCCCTTGAGCATCACGGGGCAGTCGCGTTCCCCGCCGCTGCGAGGCAATCGGAACGCATATTCATTCCCATCGATTTGTACCTTTAATTGTGCCGGATGAGTCGGACCGGTCATGCGTTGGTATATGCTGGCTCCAAGTGTGATCAACACGGCCAGTGTCCATCCAGCTATTTTTTGCCATCGTTTCATGGTCGTAGCGTTACAGTTCAACAGTTAGGGTAATGATTTCATCGTTGCGGCGGACTTTCACTTCGATCGACGTGTCGGGTTGGAGTTGAGCGAGACGTGCCATGTAATCCTCGATATTCCCGACGCTTTTGCCATCGATTTCGACAATTACATCCCCGGTGCGCATACCGGCGCGATCGGCAGGTTTCCCTTTGACTACGAGATCGGCACGGAGGCCGTTGTTGCTGCTGCCAGTGACGTCAGGCATCAGTCCGAGTGTTACTTTCAGGTTGACACGTTTGGGTGCAGCTTTAGCGGGACCAGCCTCGCAGAACGTGAGTCGGTTATCTCGATTGGCAACATCATCGACCAGAACGCTGATGTAACGGATGACAGAGTCCATTCCTGGATAGTTGAGTGTGTGAGCCTGATCTGCTGGTGTGTGGTACTCTTCGGTTCCACCGGTATTGAAGAAAAATACGGGGATTTGCTTAGCGTAGAACGGTGCATGGTCCGAGGGGCCGTGTCCTTCCGGCGAGCAGGTCACATGTAGCCCGCAGGTTTTGGCATGCGCCCGGAGCAATGAATCGGATTCCAGGGCTGTTCCGCTACCTCCTACAGAGAGCGAAGCATTGCGCATATGCCCGACCATATCGATGTTGAACATGGCGGAGATCGTCGAGCGATCCACGGGCATATGTTCTGTAAAATATTTCGATCCGATCAATCCCACCTCTTCGGCGCTGAACAGTGCGAAGATGACACTACGCGCCGGACGGTGTTTCACGCAATGCCGGACAAGTCTGAGTACCGAAGCGACCCCCGAGGCATTATCGTCGGCCCCGTGATGTATTGCGATGGTGTCCGGGCGGCGCGAACCCGAATCGAACCCCCCGTATCCCTCATGGTCGTAGTGGGCGCCGATCACGATATATTCGTCTTGCAAGTCGGGATCGCTACCCGGCAGCCAAGCGATGATGTTGTGTGTCGGGATCTGTTCTTGCTGGACGGTCACTTGCATTTCGATACGGGGATCGATTGATTCGAAATTTGTTCCGACAGGGTGCTCCATGGTTTTCGTAATCCATTCTTGTCCGAAAATTTCTGCGGCGGTCGATCTATAGACCAATACAGCCGGAATTTGGAGCGCGAGGCGACGGCTTATTTTCGGGGCGATGCGGCACGTGTCGGAAGTCGTGTCGATAAAGAGTACGGCGGCGGCACCTCGATCCTGGGCTTCGCGTGTTTTTTCATATAACAACTGGCCAAATTCTATATCCGATCGGTTTTGTGCCGATACGAAGATCAAGGCACATTGTCCGTTGAACTGGGGTGTGGTAGATTCAGATTCTCCCAGCATGATTTCGCCTGAGAATCGGGTTGAGGCGCTGAAAGTCAGTGGTATGTAGTCAGTATTCAGGGGCAGGGTGTGATTGCCGATTGTGAGCGTGTTGGGTCCCTCGATAAATTTTTTCCCGGGAAAGGTGAATGGTTGGAAATAGGTGTCGAACAAAGGCTTTAATTTGGCTTTTCGGAAATGGCGGACGATAAATTCGGAGGCCAGTGTGTCGCCCCGGGTTCCAGGATAACGGCCTTCCAATTGGTCCGAAGCCAGGTATTCGACCATTTCACGGATTTCGCGCAGATCGCGTGTTTTGGATTGTGCGGTTGATTGATACATGGCCGCACAGAGTAACAGACTGAGGATGAGTGTACGCATATATATCTTATTTTTTCTTATTGCATAGTTCGTCCAAGGCAATTGACAGGGAGGCAAAAAATGTTGTGCCACGAGTAATACCGGCATTGTAGGTTACGTTGTCCGGTTTGTAATTGAGCAGGTTGTCGATACCGACATTGATCCGTATGCCACGAGGGAGTTGCCCCGAACAGTTGAGTTTCCAGATCGAATAGGCCGGATAACGGATACGGTAGAGCAAGTCGTTCTCCGTGTCGAGGGTGTAAGTGTCGACTTTGCTCAGTATACGTCCGCCCAATCCCGCCGTAAAGGGGCAGCAAGCTATGCGGAATGTATATTCGATGCGTATCGTGGCGCTATGCGGGCGTGTCGACGAGGTGTTTCGACCGCGCAGCATTTGTCTGTCCCGAACGTATGCGTAGCTGCTGCGCAATGTGACGTGTCTTCCGATCCGTGCCCGCAGATCGATGTCGAATCCTGCGGTTGATGCATTGGAGGTATTGGCGTAGTAACTCGTATCGTTTGCCATGTTCCAGAGCATCGAGATTTTGTCGTATATTTTGTTGTAATATCCGCTGAGTGAGACGTTGAACGACGGCCGGGCATACTCGGTCGATGCCGATATGTGGTGGCTTTTTTCGGGTCGGAGGTTCCGGTTGCCGACCAGTTCGAACATACCCTGGTGATCCCAAGAGGTGTACAGTTCCTTGAGCGTAGGGGCTCGGAATCCGGCGGCATATCCTGCCCTGAAAGTCCATGAGCCGGCTTTGGCCATGGCCGAGAGTTTGGGGTTGAGGTGCAGACCGTATGCCGAGTGATGGTCTAACCGCAGCCCTCCTTGAAATGACCAATGTTGTCCGAGTCGGTAATCGTCCTGTACATATAGTGACCACGTGGTGGTACCATGGACCGTATCTGCGAATTGGTATGTGTCCAGTCGCTCGACGAGCGCTTCAGCACCGGCGACCAGCGTATTGTTGCGTAATGCTTCGGATGAGAATAGCAGTCGGGGGTTGTGAATCAGGTTGCGATAGTTGCGTTCGGTTTCGCCCAGTTTGAGGAATTTGTCGTATTTCGTGTAGTTGTCGAAATGGTAACTCAATTCGAAACGGTTGTCTTGGGACGGGGTAAATTCGGTACTGAGATGGGCGTTCCAGTCGCGGTAGAGGTCGTGTTTCAGATCGCCGACCATACCGGCATTGAAACGTTCGTGTTGGTAAAAAGATCCGCGGGCACTTGCCTTGAATCGTTCAGAGAAGCGGTATCCGAGTCTCTCTTCGAGCGTGAAGTTACGGTATCCTTCAATCTCGACCGAAGAGAGGGTCGAGTCGGGAGTGACGGCCGTACCGTCTTCGTAATAATAGGTTTGAGGACGTCGGTCATGTAGGGTGTATGCTGATTTTAGGCGTACGACTCCCGAGGTATAGGATGAAAATTTGCGTAATTGGGTACCGACATTGAATCCATATTTTTGTTCTCCCTCACTGTCGTACTGGGCGTTGATTCCGGCTCCGAATGGGCGGTCTGCCCCTCGTGTGATGATATTCACGACGCCAGCTACGGCTCCGGAACCGTATAATGTCGACATGGCTCCTTTGACCACTTCGATCCGTTCGATATTGTCGATGTCGATTCGGTTGAAGTCGGGGTTGCTGCGGGAGGTTTCGCCTGCGAGGCGTTCACCGTCGACCAGAATCAATAGGTAATTGGCATCGAGACCTTGAAATGTAATGCTGTTGGTAACACCTTCGGTTCGAGTGAATTCGATGCCAGGCAATTCGTTTTGCAGTACGTCGATCAGAGATTGGGGCGCAGTTTGTCGGATTTCTGCGGCAGTGATCACTTTCGTGATGATGGGGGTGTTTTTGAGTGTACGGGGCGTACGTGTTCCGGTGACTACGACCTCGTCCATGTCGAGCCTTTGCTCGTGCAGCGTGAATTTTAACGGTTGGGTCGCATCGCGTGCTGCGACCGTAGTATCACAGTCAGCATATCCGATATAGCGGATAGAAAGTTTTTGGTCGTTATATTGGCTTTGTAACCGAAAAAAACCTTCGGCATCCGTTGTACAACCTTTGGCCGTTCCTTGCAAGGTAATGACAGCACCTTGTAATGGTTTTCCGGCCGGATCGGTCACCTGACCGTGCAATACAACCGTATCGCTCGGTTGAAGCAGACTAAGAAACGATACAAGCAGGCTGCAACAACTCATCGGATTCAGTGAATGGGGTAGAGGTAACTGAAACTGGCATAACCTTTCTCTGCACGGTCGTTCATGTAGTTCGTGAAACGGACGGCGGCCCATTGTCCGTCGGCGGTCCGTACCATGAACACATTGTTGGCCAGGGTGTATGTCGGAGGAATGCTGCTCATACTGACAGTCAGCCATTGGCCGAGTTCCGTGTTGGCGGGTACCTCGACACGTTGGTTGTTTTCCCCGGACATATCGGGTGTTTGCATATAGGTCAAGATCATCTCATCGGTAACAAGACGAGCAGCGTCGGGTTCTGGTATGTTATCGAATGAGGTTTGATTGATAGCATATGCCCCTCCTTTCCCAAGGCCCGAGGCTCCTCCGTTTGTGCGGACATCCCAGCGGTGAAACGCCAAATCCCAATTCGTATTTGTGGTTGGATCCGTTGGACTGTCCATCAGCCCCTGTTCAAAAGAGAAATATATCCACTGATCATAGGCACGGACATCGATCGTTGCTGATTGAATTCCCGGAGGAGTTTGTCCGTCATCGTTTTTGTCGCAGGCGAACAGTAGAGAGCATACGATCGGGACTATCAAAAAAGGGATGAGATTCTTCATAAGTCGGATGATTTGGATAGTGCAAAAGAATACAATCGTATCCGGATGTGCAATCCCTAATTATAGGGATTTGAAGTGTTGTTTCGGTTACTGATGATCATGGATGATCTACTCCCTTCAAGATGAAAAAACGCAGTTCCACGTAAGAGGAACTGCGTTATATGGTGTTGGTATAAAGAATTACATTTGACTGGTGTGGCGTAAATCGTTGGAGTAAGAAGTGTTGAGCGAAGTTGTGGATTGTCTTAACGTGTAATCGTTCGGTTCGGCGCATGGTTTTCTGTATTTGTCTTCGATACGGGGGTCATAAGCGGTTCCAGATCCTCCGAACACCACCTTAAATGTTTGGATCAATATATGGATGTCGAGTTTGAAGCTGATGTGTTTGACATACCACACATCGTATTTGAACCTTTCTTCATAAGTCAACGAGTTACGTCCCAAAATTTGAGAGAGGCCAGTAACTCCAGGTTTTACATCGAATCTCCGTCGTTGTTCTGGGGTACAGTCTTTGACATATCGATCCATCATTGGTCGAGGCCCAATCATTGACATGTCGCCACGAATGATATTGATCAATTGAGGCAATTCGTCAAGAGAGCAATGCCGCATGAATTTTCCCCAGGGAGTTTCTCTTTCCTCGTCAGGTAATAATTCACCGTCGTTCCCTTTTTTGTCAGTCATTGTTTTGAATTTGAAAATCTTGAATTCGACTCCTTTATATCCGACACGATCCTGAATGAAGAGAACCCGCATGCTTCTGAAACTGATAATCGAGATACATGCGATAATAAGTAAAAAAGGAAGTAGGACGAGGAAAGCGGGAATGCAGATACTCAAGTCGAATATTCTTTTATATATCTTTTGGTATTTGTTGTGTGTAGACATGAGAGTGATAGTAGTATATTACAAAAACAAAATTTAAAAGATGTCGAATGGCTTCGCCAAGAGCCTCCCATTTTACCAAGGGGAAAATGTATTCTTTTCTTTTGAAGAGAATCAGACAGTCTCTTTGAGGCAAAAGTACTAACTTTTACAAATAAAAAAAATATAGGGTTTATCCGTGTTACAATAGTCTTTGATAAGAAATGGTTGAGAGTAATTTCTTATAGGTCGTACCACAGATTATCAAGGACCATACCAAAGCAACTTGCCCATGGAGAATATCCATAGGGAAGATAGGACGCATGTCGATAGAGAGGAATGTTTATTAAGTGTTTGTTTGAGCGCGTTGTTTGGTGCTTCATGGTGTTCCGGATCAATCAGTGTGTAGAATTCACCGAGAGCTCAGATTCATAGAAGTATAAAATGTGTTAATGGACAATATGAAAGTGTGGGGTGTGCGATAGTGTGTGGAATTAATCCCTACAAAAGCCCTTCGATTACATCGACCCGAAGGGCTCTTGCGGGGATTGGAGATTGCGTTTTGCCCCAGAGCATCATTGATTGTCACATTGTAATACTCAGAATGAATGGCTTCCTTCTGCTATAGAAACCGAGTTCATTGTTAGTATTTTAGCCTTGCTATGCAGCGGGCATTTTACCATTCAATTTTGTCACTGCCAACTCCTTCTGCATTGTCGCCGTTTTGTGTGGGTGTCATCATAAACCATTCGCCAGTCCCGTCAGGATAGCGCCCGTATGATTGACCGTTGGTTTCACCATTGTATTTTGGTGTTTCTCCCCACGCCTCACGTCCGTCGTTGGTTAGATTCTTAAATACGTCGATCGTAGTCCCGTCCGGGGTAAGTAGCTCTATTTTCAACGATTTTTTAGCTGAAAGACCACTGGTAAATCCCGTTTCATAGGATGTCTGATCTGAGAGTAAGGTTAAGAAGCCTTTGGCAGGGATAGTTGTGCCTTTGGGGGCGATATAGACCACCGGCGATTTGTCGTCTTTCCGGATGATTACTCCGGAAATGTCGAGAGCTTCATCGCTTTTGTTGTATAGCTCGATGTATTTTGGATCGTTACCATTGAGTTCGTTTAATACCAAATTTTCGATCAGATAAGTGTAATCGACAGGATCAGTTTCGTCACTCTCATTAGATAAGCCTGGGGTCGCCATTGTTGTGACTTTCCAAGGTCCGATAGCATTCGGCATACGAGCATAGCTGCCTTTAAGTTCGTGGCCGCGTTGCCCGTTGTCTTGCGTTTCGTTCCAGATCCCAGATCCCTCCTCGATATCGACAGCCTGCTCGAATTTGTCAATTACGATCTCTCCAGAAGGACTTTTAAGGGTAATGGTTACCGGTTTCGTGTTGGATATTTTGGCACTGAGTTCTCCAGTGGCTTTTCGGAGAACGAGATACTCCCCGGCAGCCAGAGTCGTCCCTTCTGGGGCTATGTAGATTTTTTCGGTGACATTGGTTTCGTCGGTTTTGAGAATCTGAACGCCTGTAAGATTGACAGATGCTTCCGTGGTATTCAGAATTTCTATCCAGTCATCGGCCTCGTCGATTACAGATCCTCCACATATTTCGTTGAGTATAATGCCTGTATAATCGTCTTCAGGATCTGTTGGGCCTGAGGGGTCTTCGTCTTTATTGATATCGCCAGGAGTGCCTACTTGAGCCACGCTCCATTTTCCGACACCATTGGGTATACGGGCATAACTGCCGTTTAACTCATGCCGACCATCGGCGCCGATGTCGCTGTTTCGGTTAAAATCGTCGATTGTAGTACCGACAGGTGACAGCATTGCGATTGCGACTTGCTTGTCGTTCGAGATTCCTACAGCGAAGTCTCCGTTAAGTTGGTTTAATACGATGTATTCTCCAGAGGCAATTGTTTTATCGTTCGGGAAGGTGTAGAAAATTTCACTAATTCCGTTTTCGTCTGTTTTTTGTAGTTGTACTCCGCTGATGTCGATAGCTTTAGCTGATGTATTGAGAATTTCTATCCAGTCGTTGTCGGGGATTTGTTGTCCACAGATCTCATTTAATACGAGTCCCTCATATTGTCCCGAGGGGGCAGGAGGAGGGGTGTCGCCTCCGTTGTCTTTCTTGCATGCAGTCAAGACCAAGGCTCCAGCCAGCATGGAGAGTAACAAAAGTCTCATTTTCATAGTAGTGAAGAAGGTTTATAGTAAGTCGTAATGTTTAAGTTGCCTGTGATAAACAAGGCTTGTTTGAGCCTGTCGATTCATGAAATGTATCGGGAATCGATAATGCTTATTTTCAAATATAGTATTTTTTTGAAAAAATGTTTTTTGAGGAGGAGTGTGTGGCCAAATCTTAAGATATTGTCCAGTTCTGTAATTTGGATACTTGATGGATAATCTGGCCGGAAAATCGTTTTGTGACGATCAATATATGGAACGACTTGTTTTGAATAAAAGATACGAGCCAACACAATAGACCCGATAGTCATAAAGTGTTGGCTCGTACTGACCGTTGTCAGGAGTTCTGTTTTTGCAACCGGTTAAGGCAAACGTTCAGTCTTTGTTTGTCCCGTTGGTAGGGTTTTGCGGATTTTCGCTTGCCGTGTTTTGAGTTTGTCCATGGTGCTTGTGATGGTACCTTCTACGCCGTTTGCGGTGTTGTCCTTCGATTTGACCTGCATAAACGGGTGTTTGAGATGCTATCAGTTCGGAAGATTGTCCCTGAGGCATTGAATTCGCGTCCGTTGATTCGGTGTGTTTACTCTTTACTGGGCGGTTATTCCGTCCTGTGCCGTTTCGTCCGGACCGATTCCGGTTGCGTTTTCTACGATCACCTCGCCTGTCTCGATCGCTGTCCGGTGCGTAAACAGGTCCTTTGCCGAGCTGTTCTGGTATTTCCCGCTTCGGAATTTCGCGTTCGATAAAGGTTTCGATTCGATGAAATTTCCCTTGTTCCTTCTCGTTGACAAATGTGATAGCTGCCCCTTCGGCGCTGGCTCGAGCTGTTCGGCCGATCCGGTGGATGTAATCTTCCGGGTCGTGCGGCACATCGTAGTTGATGACAAGGCCGATATCTTCGATGTCGATACCGCGTGCCACGATGTCAGTGGCGACAAGAATGTCGATCTTCCCGTTTTTAAAATCGAGCATAACCTCTTCGCGTTGTTCTTGCTCGAGGTCGGAATGCATGGCTGCCACGTTGAGTTTCATTCGTTTGAAAGCGTGGGCCAACTCTTTGACCTTGAGTTTTGAGGAGGAGAAGATGATGGTTTTGGTGTTTCGAGGGGTGGCGAAAAGTTCGTGGATCAGGCCCATTTTCTGGGTTTCGTAACAGACGTATGCCGATTGGTCGATAGCTTCGTTGGGTTTCGATACGGCGATACTGATTTCTGCGGGGTCGTGAAGGATTTGTTTGGCCAGTTCTCGGATTTTCGGGGGAAGTGTGGCCGAGAACATAATGGTTTGCCGGTTTTTGGGGAGTTGGCTGACGATCTGCATGATATCTCCGAAGAAACCCATGTCGAGCATTCTGTCGGCTTCGTCGAGCACGAAATATTCGACATGACGGAGGTCGATACCGCTGTGGGCGATATGTGCGAGCAGTCGGCCGGGTGTTGCGATGACGATATCGGAACCCATCAGCATGCCTTGTTTTTGGAACGACCAGTCGATACCGTCTCCGCCGCCATAGACCACGGTGGTCGAGACGGGGAGAAAATAGGAAAATCCCTGGAATTGGATATCGATTTGTTGGGCCAGTTCGCGAGTGGGGACAACGATCAGCGACTTCACGACGTTGTCCGGATTGCCTTCCTGCGCGAGCCGATTGAGGAGCGGCAGTATGTAAGCCGCCGTTTTGCCTGTTCCTGTTTGGGCGCAACCGATCAGGTCGCGGCCTTGCATGATTACGGGGATTGTTTGTTGCTGGACGGGGGTCGTTTCGACAAAATTCATGGCGTCGAGACCAGCCCTGACGTCGTCGTTCAGGTCGAGTTCGTCAAATCTCATGGTCTATCATTTATATCTGCGGCAAAGATAGCCAAACAATCCGATTTTACCGCGGACGGGCGGGAGAACGGGTTTGGGTATCGCTGACTTGATTGTATAGTGACGGGGGAATGCAGTTGTCAAGGAGGTCGTTGTGCCGTACCAAGGAGAAGAAGAAAGGTTTTGCTGATAGAGGAAAAGATATCATTTTAACTTCTTTTCAAAATCATCGTGTATTTTTGTAAAAAAGCTGAAACTATGAAGATTCTGATAGTCGAGGATGAGCCATCTTTGCGGGAGTTGATGAGTCGGACGCTCAAGGCCGAACGTTATGTGGTTGAAACGGCCTCTACATATGTCGAAGCCGAGGACAAACTGGCCGTATATACTTATGATTGTATATTGCTCGACATTATGTTGCCCGATGGCGATGGGTTGCGGTTGCTCGAACAACTCAAGAAGGAGGGTAAACGCGAGAGTGTGATCATCATATCAGCCCGGGATTCGTTGGAAGACAAAGTGCTCGGTCTGGAACTGGGGGCAGACGACTATTTGCCTAAGCCGTTTCATTTGATGGAGTTGTCGGCTCGAATCCGGAGTGTGGCGCGGCGGAGCCGGGGCGACGGGAATCGTGAGTTTGTTCAGGGCAATGTGCGGCTCGATCCGGCGGCATATCGTGTTTTTGTTGGCGAGCAAGAGTTGTCCTTGTTGCGCAAGGAGTTCGATATACTGGCCTATTTCATGCAGCGCCCGGGACATTTGGTGGATAAGTCGGTGTTGGCCGAGGCTGTTTGGGGAGATCATGTCGATCAGGCGGACAATTATCATTTTGTGTATGCACAGATGAAGAATTTGCGTCGCAAACTCGAGGAGGCGGGTGCTACGATCGAACTCAAAGCGGTATATGGCTTTGGTTATAAATTGGTGCTTACAGATCAGAATGCGTAAACTATGAAGTTGATCTATCGTATATTGCTTCGTCTTTCGTTGGTGTTGTTACCGCTCATGGCACTGTGGGCGGCATTGTTCTATTATACGATGGTCGACGAGATCAACGACGAGGCCGACGATGCACTGGAGGATTATTCCGAGTTGATCATTATCCGGATGTTGGCCGGTGAGCCGCTTCCTCGTCTGAACGAGGGCTCGAACAATAGCTACACGGTTACTCCGGTCGATGCGGAATATGTCCATGCTCGCCCGCGTATTGATTATTACGATGCCGAGGTTTATATTCCAGAGAAGGAGGAGACTGAGCCTGCCCGGGTAATGACGACTATTTTTTGCGACGATGATGGGGTGTATTATGAACTGCGTGTGGCAACCCCCACGTTTGAGAAGGACGACCTTCTGCGGACCATACTGTGGTGGGTCGTGTTTCTGTACGTGATCTTGTTGTTGACAGTGATCAGTTTGACGGTTTGGGTATTTCACCGAAGTATGCGTCCTCTGTATGCCTTGTTGCAGTGGCTTGACGGTTACCGTCCGGGGAGTGTGAAGGCACAGGTTCCGAACGATACGCAGATCACCGAGTTCCGTCGGTTGAATGAAGCGGCCCAACAGGCGGTCGATCGTTCGGAACAGCTTTTCGAGCGTCAGAAACAGTTTATCGGCAATGCGTCGCACGAGTTGCAGACACCGTTGGCGGTCCTGGGCGGGCGCATCGAGTGGTTGCTCGATCATACGGAACTGACCGAGGAGCAGATGACCGAACTGGCGGGCATGCGACGTACGCTGGATCGTATTGTTCGTTTGAATAAGACTCTGTTGCTGCTGACTCGTATCGATAATCACCAGTTTGCAGACACTGTCGAGGTAGATATCGTAGCCTTGTTGCGAGAGCAGTGTGCGTTGTATGATGAGATTTACGCATCGCGAGGTATCCGCTGTGCGATGAAACTGCCTCAATCATTCTGTGTGCAGATGAATGAATCGTTGGCAACGGTATTGGTTGCCAATCTGTTGAAGAATGCCTATGTGCATAGTGCCCCAGGAGCATTGGTCGAGGTTCGTTTGCACGACCGGGAGTTGACTGTGACGAACGATGGAGATACCCCTTTGGACGGGACCCGGATTTTCACCCGATTCTACCAGGGTGCGCGGAAAGAGGGTTCTACGGGGCTAGGACTTGCGTTGGTTAAGGCCGTAGCTGATTATTATGGATTCCGGGTGGAATATGCCTTTGTCGAAGGCCGCCATTGTTTTACCGTCGTCTGGCGGTAGGTTTTGCTAAAGGAAGACGGTTTTTTGTTGATGAATGAGGCTGTTCATCATTTCGTGCAGCCAACTTGTAGCCCAGAGTATATGCGCTTGGACCGTTAACTTGCCAATTGAGCGAATGAGGTATGTCTTCCGATGAAATTCCGATGCGCCCTACCAGATGATCAGACATACGGATCCTCCGAGGGTCGAGGCAAGGCGCCTGTTTTTTGAGCTCGATGACGAAACGACCCCTGAACGGTCGTATGTCGTGATCCGCATGCCTGCGGGGGCGTAGTTGCAATCGTAGAAAATTCGGAAAGCGAAGTTGTGGTCCGTGAGGTAGCTCAACGATATTCCTGTTCCGATTCCGAAACGACCTGTACTTTCCAGTGTAGCTACTTTAGACAGGGTTGCTTCAGTGCTGCTTCCTCGCTGATCGACAGCGGCAGCGAGGGTTGCATCGGCGGACACGTATGTGCTATTCGTGACAGAAAACGTTGTGCTCATTGGATCCGTTCCGCTTTCATGACCCGGCAGGTTGATTGTCGCGCCCTGCATTCCGTAATATCCGACCACTATTTTACTGCCAATCAGCCACCGGTTGGTCAGTGGATAGGAGAAATAGGGCCCGATCATGATTTGAGTTGTCTTGAGCGGTGAGGTGCTGAGGTGATCGATGCGTTCCATGTCCTCCGGGTATGCCGACAGATAGGAGTAACGATCCAATGTTATCGGTAAACTGGCCAAAGTCACACGGGCTCCGATCCCGAAATGACGGTTCCAGAACCATGCCCCCTCGACTCCTGCCGATGCCCCGGTCCCTATATGCAGTCGGACGGCATCGATCGAGACAGGAGCACCCGACATCATTTCGAACCCCATGTATAGACTGAGGAACGAAGATTTGCGGGCATAATCGAATGAGTCGTAATTGCGTTCTTCTCGTAGCATTCCCCGGTCGCGGTAAATCAGGTCGGCGAGGTAATATCCGAGTTCAGTTGACAGGATGCCGATCCCGGCGCCGGTCAATACATCCGGGAGCCAATGCCGGTCGTTCATCAGTCGGCTCAATCCGACAACCGTTGCAGCCGTGTATCCTCCGATGCTGTACCATGGGCTTCGTGTAAGTCCGTATTCTTTGTGCAGCATGGCTGCAGTCATGAAAGCGGTTGCCGTGTGTCCCGAAGGAAATGAGTTGTGTCCCGAGCCATCCGGTCGAGGTTGCCGGACAGTGTATTTCAGTCCATTGACCATGGTTGCCATCAGCGTGACGCTCAGAGCGTCGGAGGCCAACATGCGTCCCCATGAACTGCGACCTTGTACCCCGGCGACTTTCAGCCCGACCATTACGGCTGCGGGTGCATATTGAAGATAGTCGTCGTAGCTATGCTGAAAATTGGGAGTGTATGTGTTGCGCAAATTACGGAACGTATGGCGTTGGCTGTTGATGGCAGCACCGGCAACAATTAGCGGTACTGCGACACGTGTCATTTTGAAGAAACGAGTTTCGTCGAAACGGTCGAATGCTTCGCAGAACCTGCCTTGACCATGGGGGTATGAATGGGCTTCGGAGGATCGGGGTATTTCAATGCGTTCAGGATTCAACAACCAAGGCCGCGGTCCGCCCGGAACGGTTTTGTTGTGAGACTGCCCATAGGCCCAAGGTGCACATAATAGGCTTCCCGCGACAAGAAGTAAGAATCTGCTTCCGAAGTTTTGTTTCATCGTTCGATGGTTTGGTTCTGCGCACCAAAGATAGCTCTTTGTTCGGTAATAGACATTTTTGCAAAAAACTTTCACATTTTAGTGATATTTCAAATTCGTTACAAAATTGAGCGTGATCTTTGTATTGTCAAAGGACAACAAACGATAAAGTTTAACCAGATTAATATTGAAGATTATGAAAAAGATGATGATGCTTTTGGCCGGATTGTTCGTATTGAGTACAACGGCAGTACGTGCTGATGATGACAAGGCGATTACAGTAGATCAGTTACCTCAGAAGGCACAGCAGTTTATTAAGAAGTATTTTCCGGAAGAGAAGATTGCCTATGCAAAAATGGATCGCGATTTTTTCGATACGAAATACGATGTGGTTTTCACCAATGCGTCGAAAATTGAGTTTTTGAAAAATGGCGAATGGAAGGAGATCGATTGTCGTCATACGGTAGTTCCCGCAGGAATTGTTCCCGCGCAGATCACGAAAAAGATTGCGGAGTTGTATCCCAAGGCCAAAGTAACGGAGATAGACCGTGATACACGGGACTATGAAGTGAAACTCGACAATCAAATAGAGTTGACTTTTGATCTGAAATTCAATCTGATCGATATCGACGATTAAGCTGTCGTCTCGATTCATAGAGACAGGGAACTGTCAGATTGCATGAAAAAAGTCTGTGGGCATTGAGCCTGCAGACTTTTTTTGATTGTTGATAATGATGTGTGTATTGATATGCAAAACGGGAGGGATATACCCCTCCCGTTTTGTGTTATTTGTGTATATCGTGGCGATTACAGTATTTAGGCCTGTGAATCTGCGAGAGTCTTGCCTTTAATGTTCTACATGGCTAATGGTATCGACGAGTAGCTGCCAGAAGCGGTCGACCGTAGCGATTTCGATGCGTTCGTCAGGCGAATGTACTCCACGCAATGTCGGGCCGAATGACACCATCTCGAGACCGGGGTATTTTTGCAGGAACAGGCCGCATTCAAGGCCGGCATGAATGGCTCTTACTTTCGGTTCGGTGCCGAACAGACGGTGGTATGCTTCGCATGTGATGTCGAGGAGATACGATTCGGGATTGGGCGCCCATCCGGGATAACCGTCCGAATGGGATACGGAAGCCCCGGCAAGTCGGAATACGGCCTCGATGCTCATGGCCGCTGCATGTAACGCACTGTCGACGGATGAACGTTGTGAGGTGGTGACTACGATGCGGTCATCGCCTACGAACTTGACCGAAGCCAGGTTGGATGAAGTTTCGACCAGACCGGGCATTGCATGGCTCATGGCCAGTACGCCATTGGGGAGTCCGACGATTGCTCCGAGCAATGCGTTTTGGGTTTCAGCGGGCAGTACCCATGCAGGAGCCGGCATTTCGGAAAGAGCGATGTCGAGCGCAGGTTCCGTTTGATGGAATTCTGCTTTTACCTCGGCTGTGAAACGTTCGTACAAACCGAACAGCAGTTTGGTGTTGGCAATCGGCACGCCGAACAGGGCATAGGCTTCGCGCGGGATAGCATTGCGCAGGTTGCCTCCGTCGAACCAGGCGAGGCTGAGCCCGCATATTCGTGCACATTCGTCGAGGAAGCGTCCCAAAAGACGGTTGGAGTTGGCGCGTCCCTTGTCGATGTCGTCGCCCGAATGGCCCCCTGTGAGACCCGAGATGTCGATTCTGAAAAAGAGTAATCCGCTGGGTACTTCCGCAGCTTTGTATGTGAAGGTAGCAATCGAGTCGATACCTCCGGCGCACCCGATGAATATTTCCCCCTCTTCTTCGGAATCGAGGTTGATCAGGTATCGGCCCGTTAACATGTCATCGGCCAAGCCGAAAGCCCCGGTCAACCCGGTCTCTTCGTCGACGGTGAATAGAGCCTCTATCGGTCCATGCGATATGTTGCTGTCTGCCAGAATTGCCAGCGATGCGGCAATGCCGATGCCGTCATCGGCGCCGAGGGTTGTCCCCTCTGCGCAAACCCATCCGTTGTCGATACGTGTCCGGATCGGGTCTGTTTCGAAGTCGAATACGGTATCGCTGTTTTTCTCGCATACCATATCCATATGGCTTTGCAAGATTACGGTTGGTCGAGCCTCCATTCCGGGGGTGGCCTCTTTTCGAATTACGATATTTCCTGTTTTATCCTGTTTGTAAGGAAGATTGTGTTGCTTTGCGAAGTCGATGAGATACGCTGCGATTTTTGTCTCTTTTTTTGAGGGACGCGGGACACGGGTGATCTCGTCGAAATATTGCCATACGGCACGAGGTTCGAGGGAAGTTATTTCGGACATATTGATGTAAGTTTTAAAAATGGAAAGTTATTATTTTTTCATTTATTTTGCAAATAAACGTTATGACAATGGACACGATCAGAATTGGACATGGATATGATGTACATGCCTTGGCCGCAGGGCTCAGGTTACGGCTCGGAGGGGTCGATATTGCTCACGGGAAAGGGTGTGTAGCGCACTCGGACGGTGATGTATTGGTGCATGCCTTGTGCGATGCGTTATTGGGCGCTGCGGCGCTCGGAGATATCGGCAAGCATTTTCCGGACAGTGATCCGGCTTATAAGGGGATCGATAGTCTTGTGTTGTTGCGTGAGGTGACGGCACTTCTGGCTCGGCATGGATATTCGATAGGCAATGTAGATACAACGCTCATTCTCCAGCGGCCCAAAGTGGGGCCGTTTGTTGGTGCGATGCGAGAAGCATTGGCGGGGGCGATGGGTATAGATTTGGAGTGTGTTTCGGTCAAGGCTACGACCACAGAACATCTTGGTTTTACGGGGCGGGAAGAGGGTGTGGCAGCCCATGCCGTTGCATTGATTTATCGGCGATAGTACCCTTTGTTAAGGGATTGTAAAAAGAGGTCCTGGTGTGCAGATTGCACCGGGACCTCTTGTATTGGGATCATCGTGATATCCAGGGGGGCGAAACCGAGTTGTGACAGCTGTGTTTGGTAACCGGGCGGTTCTGATCCGGGAACGTTGTGCGGGGTGGAGATTGTAATGTTATTTGTGGTTGCTGATGGATTGTATGTTGCCGATATATTTGACGGAGTTGACGGGCGAAAGGATAATAAGGATCGTTTCACCCGTTGTTGTGTAGATGTTGAAGTTGAATGAATAGGAGATGTCGTTTGGTCCTGATGCATCGAATGTAACACTCCATCCGTAAGGCATGGCGGAACGTTGGTAGTTACGTATGATGTTCGTGTCGAAATTAATCATTTGGATGATTTCGGCCAGGCCTCCGCGTATGGCGGGAATGTGAACGGAAAGGCTGTCGTTTTGGACGGCTACATAATAGAAAGCATTGTATATCAGCTGTTCGAATCCACCCGGAGTTTCTTGCATGCTGTTGGGCATGAATACGAAATTTCGTGATTTGACCAGACTGTCGACCGAGGCGATAAAGCGTTCGTGTTTGAGTTGCCGGACTTCGGCTTTGTCGGAGAGACGGTCGGATAGAGTATTCGCGGAAGGTTGTTGAGGTTCATGGGAAGAGGAATATCCTTTGATTCCGGTTATCAGCAAGGGGATCATAAGAAAATATGGGAGAAGCGATTTCATTGTCGTAAATGTTTTGTTTGCAGAACATGAATTTTTATTGGCTGTGAGCATGCATCATGTTTAAGTGATACAAGACAAGAGGCCTTTATAGACAAGCCAGCCCGACTTGTGAGTCGGGCTGGAGTTTGTAGAGAGGGATTCGCGGTTAGAATACTGCTGATAATCCTCCCGTATAGGATACCGTGCTGTTGAAATCGGAGGAGATGTCAAGATTGACTTCACCTGTTTTTGAGTAAATGGTGAATGTAAAGGTATACGTGTTGTCGCTATACAGATTTGAGTTAAATGAAACGACCCATCCGTCGTCTGTTTGGCGAGCGAGATATTTGTCGAGTACGGTAATCGTGTAATTCAGTACAGTTGTCGAGTAAGGAGCGGTAATTCCTTGCAGGAATGGGATGTAAATGTCAGCGAAATCGCTACGAATCGTGATGTTGAAATCAGTGTTGTTGATGACACGCGGCATTCCTGCAGGTTGTACAGCGTAATTGGACGGGGTGAATACAAAGTTGTGCGAAAGCACAAGAGAGTCCATGTTACGCACGA
This sequence comes from uncultured Alistipes sp., assembly GCA_949283215.1. Taxonomy (GTDB): domain Bacteria; phylum Bacteroidota; class Bacteroidia; order Bacteroidales; family Rikenellaceae; genus RGIG1874. Next base: position 22,379 of record CASDSC010000091.1, read on the forward strand.
AAGCGGCGGTTTTCACTTCACGTTCTTGCTCGCGATCAGCGCGACGGACCGACTGAGGGTTCTGTGCTACGGCTACTGAGCCGCAAAGTACAGCCAATGCTAAAAAAAGATATCTCATAGTTAAAAGGTTTTAACCATGAGATATCAAAATTCTTGCCTAAACGACTTAGTCCGCAATAAAAAATCGGGAATAAGCGAAAGAATGTCAAATTTTTTCAAAAACTTCTTTTCCTTCCTGGCAAAGTGGGCATACCCAATCTTCGGGCAGATCTTCGAAAGCGGTGCCTGGAGCGATGCCGTTGTCGGGATCGCCTACAGCCGGATCATAAATATAACCGCAAACTTCACATTTGTACTTGTCCATAAACGTAATGTTTTTTGTTCAACAAAAGTCTTTCTTAATATAGGTGTATACACATTCTGTACCGTAGAATGTGTCACGGTGTTTTAATATACCCCTGTGTATGTTTGTGGCGAGAGGGCATCGAGTTCCGCTTTGATATCTTCAGATACGTCGAGACCCTTGATGAAAGCTTTAATATCTTCACGGGTAATGGTGCGATTGGTTCGCGTGAGTGCTTTGAGGGCTTCGTATGGATTCGGATAATTTTCGCGACGAAGGATTGTTTGAATACCTTCTGCAACGACGGCCCAATTTTGTTCGAGGTCAGCTTCGATGGCAGCGGTGTTGATAATCAATTTGTCAAGGCCTTTGAGGATCGATCGGAAGGCGATGAGCGTATGGGCCATCGGTACACCGATATTGCGCAGCGTAGTCGAGTCGGTCAGGTCGCGTTGGAGGCGAGAGATCGGCAATTTCATTGCCAGATGACCGAATAAAGCGTCAGCGATTCCGAGGTTTCCTTCTGCATTTTCGAAATCGATCGGGTTGACCTTGTGAGGCATAGCCGAGGAACCGACCTCTCCGGCTTTGATTTTCTGTTTGAAATATTCCATTGAGACGTATGTCCAAATATCCCGGCAGAAGTCGATCAGAATAGTGTTGATACGGCGGAATGCGTCGAACAGAGCCGCGAGATTGTCATAATGTTCGATCTGTGTTGTGAATTGCGAACGGTCGAGACCTAGCGTTTCGTTGACGAACGAGTTGGCGAAAGCAACCCAGTCGATTGTCGGATAAGCAGCGTTGTGTGCGTTGAAGTTACCCGTTGCTCCTCCGAATTTGGCTGAGAAAGGAACGGTTTCGAGCAGTGCGATCTGTTTGCGCAATCGGTCGACGAATACCATCATCTCTTTGCCCATTTTGGTCGGAGAGGCAGGTTGCCCGTGCGTATGGGCTAATAAAGGGATGTCTTTCCAGTCGTTGCTGAGAGCCGCAATACGGTCCACCACCTGGTCGAGCATAGGACGGTATACGTTGACAGTAGCTTCACGCAAGCTCAAAGGTGTTGCCGTATTGTTGATGTCTTGTGAAGTCAGGCCGAAATGTACGAACTCTTTGTGCCCAGCCAGTCCGAGGTCTGCCATTTTCTCTTTGATCAGATATTCGACAGCCTTCACATCGTGGTTGGTTGTCCGTTCGATCTCTTTAACGCGTTCGGCGTCGGCGATGGAGAAATTTCGATAGAGATCTCGCAGTGCTTCACATTTAGTTGTGTCGACATCCGCCAGTTGCGGAAGGGGTAACCGACAAAGAGCGATGAAATATTCAACTTCGACGCGTATGCGGTATCGGATCAGGGCGTATTCTGAAAAATAGTCCGCAAGAGGGGCGGCGGTATCGCGGTAGCGGCCGTCGACCGGAGATATGGCAGTCAGTTTGTTCAGTTCCATGGTGTATGGGTTTATCCAATAAAAGTAATAAAAAAGAGTTACAAAGATAGGAATATTCCTGATAAAAAAGGCGAAAGTCATGAGTCATTGTGAGGTGTGGAGAGAAAAGAGAGGTGATTAGTAAAGGATTCCATCCGGAATATGTTTTTGCGGGATTGTTCTGAATGTCCGAATTTGCAGTCGAACTGACCGGGAAACAATAAATCCAAAAAATGTCGTTATCTTTGTCGTGTTATGTGGTGGCCGGGCTATCCGGCATAGGTGTTTGCAATCAGAGTAATCGCATGGAAGCCATATTGACTATCCTGTTTTTTATAGTAGCGGGTTTTTACCTGTTGGGCCTTGTAGGGCGGCTAGTGTTGCGCTACTGGCTCCAGAAGAAGCAACGTGAATTTGCTCAGAACTTTGGTGAGGGGCAAGGCGGTTTTACTTTTAAACAATATACATGGGGCCGTTCGTCGGGAGAACGATCGCGGCGCGCTAAACGTACCGGTGAGGTGCGAGTTGAAGAGACGCGGCGTATAGAGAAGAAAGTCAATCGCAATGTCGGCGAGTATGTCGATTATGAGGAGGTTGATGTACGTGAGGAGTAACCTGAGGTACAAGCCATATGCCTGTTTAATTTTATAGGAGGCATGGGAGTAAAGGATCTCGATGAGGATTGAGGTAGGGTAGGGGTGGATAATATGCTGTGCCGCAGTCAGGGGAAGATGGATGTCGGTCAGGCCCGAAAATTGCAACGTGACCGATAGCAAGTTTGTTAAGTTTTACAGGGCTGATCTCGGGGAGTTTTGGCAGATAGTAAAAACAATAGCGAAAGTCGATGAAATTATTCGAACTGATCGGGCAATATTTTATGTTGATGGGGAAAGTATTTTCCCGGCCCGAAAAATTCTATATCTACCGTCGGCGCATCTTTGATGAGATGGATGCGCTTGGGTTCAATTCGATCGGGATCGTGGCCATCGTGTCGGTTTTTATGGGTGCGGTGGTAACCTTGCAGATGTCGATCAATCTTGAATCACCGTTCATACCCAAATCACTGATCGGTTACGCAACGCGTGAGACGATGTTCCTAGAGTTCAGTTCGACGGTTGTCGCGTTGATCCTTGCCGGTAAGGTGGGGTCTAATATCGCTTCTGAAATAGGAACGATGCGTATTACCGAACAGATTGATGCATTGGAAATCATGGGGGTCAATTCAGCCAGCTATCTGATATTGCCGAAGATTGTCAGTATGATTTTCTTTTTTCCGTTTCTTACGATCTTCAGTATGGCCGTTGGTATTTTCGGAGGCTATCTGATCTCGATAGCTACGGGTATTCTCAATCCTGAAAGTTATCTCGAAGGGTTGTGGTATGATTTCAGACCCTTTTCCATTACCTATTCGTTGATCAAATCGTCTGTTTTCGGTTTTTTGATTACGTCGATCTCGGGTTTTTATGGCTATTTCACGCGTAACAATTCGCTGGAAGTAGGCCGTGCCAGCACGAAAGCCGCTGTGGTGAGTAGTGTGCTTATTCTTATATTCGACCTGATATTAACCCAGTTATTCCTGATCTGATGATACGTACCGAGCATTTGGTGAAATCGTTCGACGGCCGCACCGTGCTGAATGATATCAATGTCGAATTCGACCGAGGCAAAACGAACCTGATCATAGGTCAGAGTGGATCGGGCAAGACCGTGTTGCTTAAGTCGATTGTAGGACTTTTCCCTGTCGACAGCGGCAAGATTTATTATGATGATATATGTTATACGGATCTCGATTTTCGGGAACGCAAAGAGATCCGCAAAGATATCGGGATGATATTTCAAGGTGGAGCATTGCTTGATTCATCGACGGTCGAGGAGAATGTGCGATTACCTCTTGATCTGTTTTCGACGATGAGTGCGGCAGAGAAACTCGATCGGGTCAATTTCTGTCTTGATCGAGTCAATCTTCACAATGCGAATCGGTTGTATCCGTCGGAGCTGAGTGGCGGTATGGTCAAGCGCGTTGCCATAGCACGGGCCATCGTGTTGAACCCCAAATTTCTCTTTTGCGATGAACCGAACTCGGGTCTCGATCCCAAGACATCGGTTGTGATCGATAATTTGATCAAGGAGATAACGGAAGAGTATCAGATTACGACGATCATCAATACACACGATATGAATTCTGTGATGGAGATCGGGGAGAAAATCGTTTTCATCCACCAAGGCAAAAAGTGGTGGGAAGGGACCAAACGGGATATCTTGCTCTCGGATAACAAGGAGTTGAACGATTTCGTTTTTGCCTCGGCGATGGCTAAACGGGCTAAAACCAACGCACAAGCCGGTACGCAAGAGAGGTAAAATATTTTTTGCTATTTTTTTGAAACGTTTGCGAAATTCACTAATTTTGCCCCCGTAAATAGGAAAAAGTTGTAAAACCCTTAAATACAAAGTGATTATGTCTAAGATTAAAATTGGTATCAACGGTTTCGGTCGTATCGGACGGTTGGTATTCCGCGCAGCCGTGGAAAAAGCTGACAAAATTGAAGTAGTAGGCATCAACGACCTGATTGACGTTGAGTATATGGCTTACATGCTCCGTTACGACACCATGCATGGACAGTTCAAAGGTTCTATCGAAGTGAAAGATGGCAAGCTCGTAGTAAACGGTCACGCTATCCGTGTCACTGCAGAAAAAGATCCTGCAAACTTGAAATGGAACGAAGTTGGTGCCGAATATGTAGTAGAGTCGACAGGTTTGTTCTTGACCAAAGAAAAAGCAGAGGCTCACATCAAAGCCGGTGCAAAACGCGTCGTAATGTCGGCTCCTTCGAAAGACGACACTCCGATGTTCGTAATGGGTGTTAACAACAAGACTTATGCAGGTCAGGCAATCGTTTCGAACGCATCATGTACAACGAACTGCTTGGCACCTATCGCTAAAGTGTTGAACGACAAGTTCGGTATGGTAGAAGGTTTGATGACTACTGTTCACTCGACCACTGCAACACAGAAGACTGTAGACGGTCCTTCAATGAAAGACTGGAGAGGTGGTCGTGCCGCTAGCGGTAACATCATCCCGTCATCGACCGGTGCAGCTAAGGCCGTAGGTAAAGTTATTCCTTCGTTGAACGGTAAATTGACCGGTATGTCACTCCGCGTGCCGACTCTTGATGTATCGGTAGTCGACCTGACTTGTACGCTGGCCAAAGAGACCACTTACGACGAAATCTGCAAAGCTATGAAAGAGGCTTCAGAAGGCGAATTGAAAGGTGTTCTCGGATATACTGAAGACGCAGTTGTATCGAGCGACTTCCTGGGCGATCCTCGTACTTCGATTTTCGACGCAAAAGCAGGTATCCAGCTGTCGCCTAAATTCGTGAAAGTCGTTTCATGGTACGACAACGAATGGGGATACTCGAACAAAGTTCTCGAACTGATCGAGTACATGAACACTGTAAAATAGTCTGAGAGACTGTATATAAGTGGAGCCGCACCTTTCGGGGTGCGGCTTTTTTGTGTTCTGGCAATTGGTGGATGCCCATCTATGTTAATCCGTATTTTATAAGATGTCGGTTTCCTGCAACCATATTTCAGCTTTTTGGCAGAATGCCTTATTTCGTGCTGAACAGGCGAAGTTTATTGTCAATGGTAATACGTGTCTGTCCTACACATTACCTCACCATCTTTCTTTTCAGAACCTTTCTTCAAACCAAAATGAATCTTGCATTAATTTCATACCCCACGTTTTAGATGTAAAACACTTTTACCTCTCGAGCGGAATTCTGTAGGCTATGAGCTAATCCACTCATTTGGGGAATATCTGCAGATAAATCGTCGCTATTTTGTCCGATAATGAATAGATAGCGATTTAGTGACGACACTTTGTCTTTCTCGGTGAAGTATTCGAAGCAGAAATCAGGGCAAAAAAAAGCTACAAATCATTGATTTGTAGCTTTGGGTTGTCTGCTGACTATTTTTGTGCAGTATGTCCAGCGGAGAGGACGGGATTCGAACCCGTGGTACCCCTTGCGAAGTACGTCGGTTTAGCAAACCGGTGGTTTCAGCCACTCACCCACCTC
>CASDSC010000092.1 GCA_949283215.1 uncultured Alistipes sp.
CGCAACGGTGTTGCGGATGATCCTGCATCTGCTGGCAGAGCACTTGGGAGAAGAGATTTCTTACAATGGTTTATGTCGTATGTTGCAGGAAATGGGATTGAAAGTCGGGGTGTCGACTGTCGTAGAATATATTGCGATATTGGAAGAGACGAGATTTATCCGTCCGATAGAATGTTTTTCGGAACAGACTGCCCGAACTCCGAAGAGACATTATTGGTTTGGAGATAACGGGCTGCTGTCGTTGTTTATTCCCGCAACTCAACTGAGAGAAAAACTATTGCGAAATACAATGGCACATGCTGTTTTTCACAAATATCAAAAACATCCGGTGTACTATGCCTCGCAACGGAATGCTTCGGTCGACTTTTATATTCCTGAACGAGACATCGCAATCATGCTGTGCCCGAATGAAAAACAGATTCCCGAAACCGTACAGTGTCTCCAACGGTTCGGCCGAAAATATCCTACAGCATACAAATACATCTATACTGTCGGAAAAAATTCAGATTCACTTCCTCGTGATATTTTCAATAGGTTTCTGCCCGAGTGGAGTTCCTTTTTATAACTTTTACGTTGCAAAAGGGTGTGAACTCAATCATATCCCTCCCCTATAGCATAATATGATATAAGAAACTCGCTTCTTTGCAAAAATTCCAAACATAAAATAAGGATGTTCTTAGATAATGTTTCCGCTCCTGAGTTGCAAACGTTAATAATATTCCTGGGCTAAAATCATATGCGTGCAAAATACGTCCATTCCTAAATTCGGATCTTCTATAAAAATCGCACTATACATCCTAATATCTGCAAAATAGTTATCATCCAGTATCTTGTCAATATCATTCATCGGAATGGCGGAACCTGCATTTGCAGAGAAAATAAATAACGCCGAAACTCGAACCTGTTTTTCACACATCATATGCAGGGGATGATGTTGTTCGATGGTTTCAAAAATTGCATGAAATGCCTCGGTCACTTTGGTATCTCCTTTTCCATATCCGACGTATGTCTCGACAAGTTGCTTGCCTTTAAAAAAGTCTAGGGCATCCGCATAATCGAATGTCGTCAATAACTTGCAATGACCCGTAAGGATATTCTCTATTATTTCAGGCAAACATTTGATTTTGTCAACCGTGTTGTAAATCAATTTGTATATGTCTGATATATACGCTTGATCACTACGCATCATCCATTGGCGGTCCTGACTGAATCCGTAACACACTTTATCTCTTATGGCTTTTTGTTTATGTGCAGAAACATTTCCGTATCTATCTCCTGGTGTATCGTAGAGATACATGCCATCCTCTTTTTTGAGCCATGGCTTCTGTAACCATACTTTCCTGCTGTTGTCTTCCCGGTCGATAATCGATGCTTCTTTCAGTTTTTGGTCGAATAACTCCCAAAAAACAGTAGTATGGTTATGCACCTCCGTATGACACAATTCATGCAAGAGGGTAGCGTTAAATGCAACGTCATCAGCAAACAGTACGTACAGAAAATCGATTCTTATGATGTTGCTGTTTGTATAACACCAGCCTGCAGCACCGCGCAACCAACCAACCGAAGCCCCTTTATAGTTAGGAAAACCGTACAGCCGAGCATAATGTTGCAACACCTCAGGGACAAATTTATTCGCTGCAATAAACAGATTCATGATATCTTCGCCCGGGATGGTCCTTATTGTTTTTGTCGGGAGTGCAGCCCACCTCCGGCCGTAGTCCCGGAGCTCTTCCAGTGATTGAATCAGTTTCATCTGTTCTTGTATTTTCAATACAAAAATAGGTTTGTCTTGCGCCTTATTAGGACACAAGACAAACCCACTTGGATCGCGCAAGGATGAATTTGACCTATCTGAAAAGACCGGATTGTGTTTTACTTATAAAATCAGCCACATTACGCATCATATTATCAATTTTCTGAGTGTCAGGGAGCCTGGCTGAGGGATGCCAGCTGTTGATAAGCAACAGATCCTGTTCCTCCGAGAAATAGCACCAACTATTTATCAATTTAAACTGCAAATCCGGATAGATATATTGTTGGGCTATATTCAATATACTGTTGCTTCCGCCTCCACATACGACGATATTGGGTCGCAAAATATCCCGTACCTGCCTTTTGAGAAAAGGCGCATCTCGTTTAGCATAATCGTAAAGAGTATCGTTGAGAACAGATGCACTTCCCGATATCTTTTTTACATTGACAATGGCTAATGGATATTTCAAAACCACTTGGTTGGCCGGATCAAGATAAGAAGCGTTGTCCAATAGTGGAAGATAATCGGGTGTTATCTCACTTAATCCTTGCAGCCAGTTGAAAATCACCTTGAAGAATTTGGCTGTAATCTCACGCCAAGGCCATTCCCGATAATCTTCCCCTGGGTTAGAATTGGGGTCTTTCATCAAAAAAAGAATCTTTCGTTTGGCGGTTGCCCATAACTCTTCTTCATTACCCGAGTAAGAGTTTCTGCTTTCATTGTCCAAGGTGCCATTATAGCATAATCCATCAATAACAATATTTTGTCGGACATCAGGTGGATAACTATCCGCCCACTCTTGGAAAAGGATATCCTCTTGTGTATGTATATTCATAACAAAATAAGAATTAGCAAAACCTTTTATTTGCGGATTAACGTATAGTCGAAATTAACGTTATTGACCTGCGGAGCGAATTGCTCCACGGTGCATTTCAAGCCGTATTTGCTGATGAACGATTGTGCTATCAATTCCCGGCTCTCCTTGCTGGCATAGACGGATGAAGCCGATGTCGAATTGCTTTTCAGAACAAACTCAACCTCCATGCCGGGTTCAATTGGATATGCCTTGCTGTTTGATTTGCGTTTTGCGCTGATTCTCCAAATAGCCATAATAATACGTTTTTATCATTTATACTGTTCTTTCATTTTGTTCACTCGATTGGCAATACGTTTTCTGAACCACTCTGGCGAAAGTACCTCGACATATTCACCCATACTGAGAATTTTCTGCTCAAAGTCGAAGGTCGGAGCGAGCCTCAGCTGAAAAATGCTGTACTCTGCCGCCTGCTTTGTCTCCTGTTGCGACCGATGAAGGGGCAGGGAGCGCATATATCCCACGTGAGAGAGATGAACCTTCAACTCGACCGACTCGGCTTCCATCGTCTCATCCACGATGATTCCGTACGAGGCGGCAAAAAAATCTTCCGCAGAAAACTCCGCCGGGTATGCAAACGAATGATTCGTCGGTCGTAAGTTGACAACCCTGTCTAACGCATAGATTCTCGGATTTTCAAAATCGATGCTTCTTGCCACTAAATACCAGCGCTGGTTGAACATTCGCAGACAATACGGTTCAGCCTCGAACGTTGTCTCTTTATCCCGACTGAAACTTTTGTATGTGATTAAGAGCCGTGTGTTACTACGTAAGGAGTCCAAAACGGTAGAAAACAATTCGTCTCCCGTAAATACATCCTCCAATATGATACGATCCTTGATTGCCTTGTGTCTTTCTATCTTATAACCGGTGGATAAGGTGTTAAACAACCATCCCGTTAAACTGTGGCTGCTTAAAATCTCTTTGTTGCGAATGAAAAAACGATAGCCGTTTTTACGTTCGCAATCGATAATGAGTCCAAAGAGATCTTCTACAGCCGCTCTCCATTTATGAAAGGTGCGTTTGGGTAGTTCGAGACCTTCGCTTAAATCGTTTCTCAGCCACCTGTCATTGATCTGTTCGAACGTTATTCCGTCGGACCTATAGATCGTATCGACCAACCAAAGATATTTGTGTAATAAATTACCTGTCATATTTAATCGTTTATTACAAAGAAAATTACAGCATGTGCCGTAATAGGGCACAACCGTATTTTACTTTTGTATTCGCGCTAAATATAGGTGAGCCTAACATAGTGATAATAATTGATCTCGTTATAATGGAAGAATTTTAGGTAGATACTTTGCAAAGTAACTACAAACACGCTTCAATAGTTCGTATAACCTATATCGTAAAGATATCATAAATTATATCACTCATTGTCATATAGTATTCACAATATTTAGCGCGCGTTCTATGAGATATTTGATGAATCTCTCATTGTCGCACAAAATAAAATTACAACCCATTCATCTTCAGTGATTCTGATGATCAATTTTGAAAAACCGAGTATTTTGTTTCGTAAACAATCACTTGCAAGACAAGAGAATGATTGAAGATTTACGCCTTCAGTTTTCCCACGAAACCTATAAAATTGTACATAAACTATAGCAAAGATGGACCGGACAAAAGAAAAAATTTACGGAATACTCTTCGGACAGGCCATAGGTGATGCGTTAGGATTGGCGGCCGAGGGAATGTCCAGGGATATGGTAGCCGCCACTTATCCAAACGGGGTGAATGACTATGCGGATATCGTGCAGGACGAGTTCCGAAGTCGCTGGCCACGTGGGGCATGGACGGATGATACGGATCAGATGCTCTGCATTATGGACAGTCTTTTGGATAGGGGTGCGGTCGATCCATACGATATAGCTGCCCGATTCCTGAAGTGGTTCCGCTCGGGCGGTCAGGGTGTCGGGCGCTACACATACAATGTCCTTCAAATGCCGCAATACGAGCAGTATCCTTACAAAGCGGCAGAGTTCGTATGGCATCTGAGCAAGAAAAATAGCGCACCAAATGGAGCGTTGATGCGTACTTGTATCCTGGGTATATGGGATTGGCTGAATGCGGCGGCCGTCCGTACGAACACGGAATGTGTGTGCCGATTGACCCATTTCGATCCACGCTGTGTCGGTTCTTGTGTTATTGCGACCCATATCATCGATTGTGAGCTGCTCGGTACTCCCGTCTCCGAGGAGGAGGTAGCCCGGATCGGCGCTGAATATGCTCCAGAGATTGAGGAGTTCGTTCGGTTGGGTTTTCAGCCCGATCTTGGCAAGCTGCATCTCGATGATCGCGCGACGAAGGGATACACGCTACGAACGCTGGCTGCAGGATTGTGGGCCTACAATTTCGGAACGGATTTCCGTACGGTATTGCAGGCGATCATCGCGGCGGGCGGCGATACGGACACGAACGGAGCTGTCGCCGGAGCGCTGATGGGTGCGCGTATGGGATATGCCGCCCTACCCGAAACGTGGGTGGTGGGGCTGTTGAACAAGGATCTGCTGGCGGAGCGTGCCGAACGTCTTGTCAGACATCCGAATGTGGTAAACATTTAATTTCGAATGCAGATGAAAGACGACGGACGGGCGAAACGCATTTGCCGCACGATGGAAGAGATCGAGATGCTCCGACGGAACAACTATGTAATGGAGTTGACCTATATCGATACGGACGGCGAGACGTGTTACGATCGGGTGGCTCCGATCTGTTTCAAAGGACTCGAGAATGATCAGTATCTACCCGCCCTCACGGAAGACGACAGAGCGGCTATTTTTCCGGTAGCG
>CASDSC010000093.1 GCA_949283215.1 uncultured Alistipes sp.
CCTCTCCGCTATCCATGAACAATCTCCCGACATCAACCAGGGTGTCGTCCGCGAAGACGCCGACGAACAAGGCGCCGGTGACCAAGGCATCATGTTCGGATATGCTTGCAATGAGACACGGGAATTCATGCCCGCAACTCTCATCCTCTCGCACGTTATCTTAAAAGAACTCGCTGTGATCCGTCGCGAAGGAAAAGTTATGACCTATCTCCGTCCCGACTCGAAAAGCCAGGTTACTATCGAATATGACGACAACGGGCATCCGCTCCGCGTACATACGATCGTCGTATCGACTCAGCATGACGAATTCATCCTCCCCGGCAACGGCAAAACAGAAAAACAAGCCGAAATCGAAATGGGTGAAATAATCAAAAACGACGTGCGCACGATCCTGATCCCGCGCGTGAAAGCCCGACTCGAAAGAGCTCAAGACCGGTTGGCTGAGTTGATCGGAGAGGACTATATCCTGCACGTCAACCCAACAGGAAAGTTCGTGATCGGTGGTCCCCACGGTGACACAGGCCTCACTGGACGAAAGATCATCGTCGACACTTACGGCGGACGGGGAGCTCATGGTGGCGGCGCATTCTCGGGAAAAGACTCTTCGAAAGTGGACCGTTCGGCCGCCTACGCTGCCCGTTACATCGCGAAAAACATGGTCGCTGCAGGAATTGCCGACGAAGTCCTTGTACAACTCTCCTATGCGATCGGTATCGCAAAACCGTTAAGTATCTATATCGACACAAAAGGCACTGCGAAAGTAGCAATGACCGACGGCGAAATCGCTCGCAAGATCGAAGGGATGTTTGACCTGCGCCCGGCAAAAATCGTCGCTCAGTTCGGACTCAAAAACCCGATCTTCGAAGCGACCGCATCCTATGGCCACTTCGGAAACCGACCGTACACCGAAACTGTGACGGTCCTCGAGGATGGGAAACCCGTTACGAAAGAGATCGAATTCTTCGGATGGGAGAAACTCGATGCGGTTGACAAACTCCGCAAAGCCTTCTTCTAACAACAAAGAATCTACATCGAAAGGGGGATAACACGGATGTGTTATCCCCCTCTTGTTTATTACTAACCGGTATTCAGCACCTAGGATAAATCATGTAACATTTATCACAAATACCCTCTTAAATCTACACACTATCGCATGAATTATCGCATGTAAGCATCTTTGGCTTCGGGCTTCTCCAGGTGCGGAGACTTGAACCCTAGACGACGCAAACCCCGTTGCACATCGGGATGACTCATAAACAGTTCCCACAGCAATCCGGACCGGTGATTCTCGATCATCACCGCTATCGGACCCTGATCGATCGCCAAATAACGCGGCACATACCAACCCGTTGACGGACTGAACGCATCATAGAATCCGTACGGACCCCACAACTCAGGATGTTCCGTATACAAAGACCGCATCACGTCCATCGAATACTCGGGGGTATAGACTATCGATGAAAGCGCAGCTGTCGGTGAAATCACGCCCAAATCTCGATCCTCGATCGGCGCATGCCCCGCATAACCATCGGGTGAATAGCTCGACGTCAACCCCCAACAAGACGGACCATACCCCGCATACCCTTTCGGATTGCGCACACAATAGGCCCGGTTGCCCAGCGTAAACGCCCGCATCTCGCTTCCATAGTCGGCATATCTGTCACGCAAGCCCCGGGGATCAAGTCCCAAAAACGAATAATGTGCCCAAAACAACGGCCCCGTCGCGCCTCCCTGATATCGTAATGCCAGTGTTTCGCCCTCCACTTCGTGTTTATCGACTATCGCTCCGTTTTCGGCCCAACCCACGTGATATACCGAAGGATCTACCGGATGCGTCGGCGACGAAGCGGCCAGAATATACATAATCAGACATTCGTTGAAACCCCGGACCGGAAAATTCATCGCCCATTCATGCGTCGGACTCCAATGCCAATACAGCACCTGTTGACCGTTACAATACCAATCCCACTCCACATCATACCACAAGCGGTCGATCCGCTCGACCAGCTGCATTTCGCGCTCACCCCCGTCGATCAAATATTGCCGAAGCGTCAACAGTCCCTGCATCAGAAAGGCTGTCTCGACCAGATCTCCTCCATCATCCTGAGGACTGAACGGTTTGACCCGACCCGTCGGACCATACCACCAATGCGGTGCGGCACCATGGAACCGGTCTGCTCGCTCAAGAAACGACACGATCTGCTCGAAACGCGCGAGTCCCTCGTCCACCGGGATATACTCACGCTCGATCCCCGCAATCAAGGCCATGATACCAAATCCGCTGCCGCCCGATGTCACCACATCGGATTCGACTTCCGGTTCGTCGGTATGATAACGCTCACGAGCCATACCGCTCTCCGGCTCGGCTCCTCGCCAAAAATAATCAATCGTCCGGCGTTCTACACTATCAAGAATCGCCTCGTCAGTCGACACCTCGCTCCGACATCCCGGAGCCCATACAAGTGCTGTCATCACAACGACAGCCACAGCCACAAAATCTCTTCTCAATCTCATGCTATCTATAGTTATCCATCATGTGGTCGCTTCACAGGGCTACAACTGATCAGATCATTACCCCCCGATGACCACAGGCAGAACAATTTAAACACTCACTTATTCCAACACAAAACGGGCGGTGTGAACCCGATCGCTGCTTCCACCAATCATCGCATCGAATTCACCCGGCTCATAGACATACTCCAAGTCGTAATTATAGAACTGAAGCATATCCGGGGTAATTGTAAAGGAAACATCGGCGCTCTCGCCCGCACGCAACGACACCCGACGGAACCCCTTAAGCTCCTGGACCGGACGGGTCGTACTCCCCACCAAATCGCGCACATAAAACTGAACGACCTCAACACCGTCACGACTTCCCGTATTGGTGACACGGACAGTCGCTTCGATCGACCCTTCCTGTGACAGGCGATCCGACGAAAGTTCGATATCGCCATACTCGAAAGTAGTATAACTCAACCCATAACCAAAGGGATAAAGCGGAGTATTCGGCACATCGAGGTAATTGCTGCGGAATTTCGCAAACCATTGTGCATCCCCCAACGGACGCCCCGTATTCTTATGATTGTAGAACACCGGAATCTGTCCTACGTTCCGAGGAAACGACGAGGGCAGCTTGCCACTCGGCACCACATCCCCGAAAAGCACATCGGCAATCGCTTCGGCGGCTTCCGTTCCCCCAAACCATACGTTCAGGATGGCAGGCACATGGGCGTCCTCCCACTCCAGCGTCATCGGACGGCCCGCAAACAGAACCAACACAACCGGCTTGCCCGTAGCCACCAATGCCTCCAACAACTCCCGCTGGGCATCCGGGATCCCGATATCGGTCCGGCTGCTAGACTCGCCACTCATCTCCGATGGCTCACCCAACGCAGCTACAACTACATCGGCTCCACGCGCCACCCGTAGCGCCTCATCTAACATCGCACGATCACTGCGCCCATCTCGAGGAATCTCTCTACCGAACGTTGTTGCGGCACGTTCCAACGCCTCATCGTAACACACATTACTGCCTCGGGCGTAAACGATACGGGTACCCTCCCCCGCTACCTCTTGCATCCCCTCGACCAAAGTCGACGGAGCTTTCAGATCCGTTGAAACACTCCAGGTCCCCGGCATATTTTCGCGAGATGACGCCAACGGACCTATCACGGCAATCGTTCCGCCTCGTTGCAATGGCAACAAATTTTCCGAGTTCTTCAACAGCACAAAACTTTCCGCCGCTATTCGCCGCGCTACCGCACGATGTTCCGTCGAGAAAACTTCCCGCGCTGCTCGTTCCGCATCACAATAGCGATAAGGATCCTCGAACAAACCCAACCGATATTTGGCCTCCAGCACACGGCGGCAGGCCCGGTCTATGTCTGCCTCAGACACGCGTCCGGATGCCAACGACTCGGTTAACGTGCCCACATAACCGTAACTCATCATATCCATATCGTTACCCGCCTGAAGTGCACGAGCAGAAACCTCGGCAAGATCGCCTATACCATGAGCCACCATCTCGAGAATCGCAGTATAATCGGACACAACCATCCCCTCGAACCCCCACTGGTCCCGAAGCACATCGCTCAGCAACCACTGGTTGGCTGTCGCAGGCACTCCGTCGATTTCGTTGAACGACGCCATCACACTCCCTACGCCCGCATCAACCGCCGCTTTATACGTCGGAAAATATTCATTGTACATCCGTTGTCGGCTCATATCGACCGTATTATAATCACGTCCTCCTTCAGACGCCCCATACAGCGCAAAGTGTTTGACACAGGCCATCATCTCATCCGGAGCATAACTCGTCGGATCAGTTCCCTGATATCCATAGACCATCGCACGGACCATCTCGGCACCCAAATATGGATCCTCGCCTACGCCCTCGGCAATACGACCCCAACGAGGATCACGCGATATGTCCGCCATAGGTGAAAAGGTCCAGCAGATACCCGAGGCCGTCGATTCCCGGGCTGCTATGCGCGCAGCTTCCCGCACGGCAGAGGTATCCCACGTCGCCGTCAACGCCAAGGGAATCGGAAATGTCGTTTCGTAGCCATGAATCACATCCATACCGAAAATCAACGGAATGCCCAAACGGCTCTCTTCGACAGCCAACCGCTGGATCTCTCGTACTTTATCCACGCCCTTGAGGTTAAACAAACCTCCGACTTCACCTCGCATAATCGGACCCGCCACGTCACTTTGCTGAGCCTCTCCAGTCACAATATCGCCCGGAGCTGCCAACAAATTGAGTTGGCCGATTTTCTCCTCCAACGTCATTCTCCCCATAAGATCGTCAATAAAACGTGTCATCGCCGCGTCATCCCGACGATCAACACCTCGGCATCCAGCCAACATAATCACTAGTAAACAAGAAAGGATCTGTCTCATCATCTGTCTATTTTGCACAAATATAAGCATTTTACAAAAAACGTCACATTCGAATCGGACTCCAGTTGTCTTATATTGACCTATGTCTTATACATAATAAGGGACATCAAGTAACTCCAACTTTTCCAAACCTCCACTTCATAAAAAACAGCTCCCTTTGATTTAAAGAGAGCTGAACCATCGAAACTATCTGAGAAACTCACTCCGTTGCATGATCCACAGACGCACTTTCTCAAAAATGGGATCTTACAACGTATTGAGATACGATTGACTCGTAGATTTTGAGAATCAAAATACACTACTAACGGCTGAGTCTTTTTTTGTAGCAATCTTTACTATCACATACTGAACACCCATATGGCCGTTGCTTAACTCGAGAGCCAATGGCGATAATACCGCTCACAGATTTTACCGGGCGCATTAAGCACGACGTATTTAACTCAATATCACATGGTTTATATGGTAAAAACGCAAAAAGTTTTTTCTGTTCCTGCAGACTCCAACCACAGTAACCGGGACTATAGGAATTACTAATGAACATGTGCCGCTGTGCCATCTTTTGGCGAAGATGCGCCTTGAGAAAACTAACGGTTGACTCTACAATCTCAGAACCCACGGCATCCACAATTAATTCATCCATAATATCACCAGACGAACGAAATACATGCGCCCAATCTTCATATTCAAGTCCCGATGTCGCCACGAACACTGCATAATACTCCGCCGAAGAAAGGCTTTGAGCAATTACAGGACCTGTATGCATCTCCGTATTACCGACACGGATCGTTGTCGAACTACTGGGTCCTGCCGGCAAAACTTCATAACCGAACTTCGATTTACATACTTGCCCCGCCTTTTCGATCACTGATTCAACCCGATCCCGTATGACATCATCAGGAACATAGCGTGCGGAGCCCATGGATCGATATATTTCGGCTCGATCCATCACAAGCGTATCAACGGGGATCACTTGACTGATCATACAGACTATTTTGTTAATCCAAGCAGGTTCTTAGCCAACATCACGGCCTGATTGGCATTGGCACTATATCCGTCCGCACCTATACTCGCCGCAAAACCTTCGGACAACGGAGCGCCTCCCACCATAATCTTCACGCGATTGCGTAAACCCGCAGCTGTCAACGCGGTTACCACTTCTTTCATGTTCCCCATAGTCGTGGTTAATAAGGCAGACATACACACTATATCTGCATCATGATCCCGTACTGCCGACACAAAAACATCGTTAGGCACATCTACACCCAGATTGAACACTTCAAAACCAGCTCCTTCCAACATGGATGCTACCAAATTTTTTCCGATATCGTGTAAATCACCCTTAACTGTACCTATAACGACTCGTCCTGCACTAACCCGACGATTTTCTCCAACCATAAGGGGATTCAGTAAGTCTAACGCCCCCTTCATCGCCCGCGCACTCATTAAAAGATGAGGCAAAAAAGCTCTGCCACACTCAAATTGCCCCCCTATCTCATGCATCGCCTGAACCATCCCATTATTAATAATATACTGAGGACTATGACCTTCAGCTAAAGCTAAACGCGTTGCATCGACAGCTTCTTCGCGTTTCCCTCCCAAAATAGCCTGATATAAATTCTCTAAATTTGACATATGGATTCGTATTAACGTTTCGTATTACCTAAAAAGTCATTTTACAACAAAACCAATCTACAAAAAGACTTCAGCCGCATAGATGACACACAGCAACATCAGTGCTTCTGGTTATTATAACGATCCAGAGCAGCATAAAATGCATCTATATTCGCGAAAGGAACTGCCGGCGGAGTATCACATCCTGAGGAAAGAACAAAGTTGGGATACTGTGCCGTTGCAGTCAACAAGGCCGTCGTAGCACGCTCTACATCAACAGGTGTTCCCATCTTAAAAATAGATACTGGATCGAGATTACCCATAACCAATGCCTCTGAGGGTGACTCCTTGATGGCAGAAACCATATCGATCCTATTACCAAAATGGTAAGCTTTTGCTTTGACTGAAGTCATCGCCTGTGTACAATGGCCCGTATTGCCACAATTATGCAGGATGAAAGCGAATGTACTGTCTTGTATCGCTTCAACAATCGGGCGGATATAATCAGAGGACCACCGTTGACAATCCTCATTGGGTAACAGGCCTGCTGCAGGTTCTGCCATGACAACACCTGCTACTCCCGTATCTTTAATGGCTTGACAATAACTTCGGATAAAAGCAGAACATTTGTCAAGCAACATGCGCACTGTGTCAGGTTCCGTATAGATAGCGATCATTAATTCACTGACATCATAGAGTCTGCCTGCCAACGAAAACGGCCCGATACAACTTCCAAAAACCGGCTTCGCTATGCCTTGACATGAAAGACGACAGGCTTTGAGATATTCGGGGATACGGGCTGTATCGGGTGCTGGCACACAAAGAGCCTCAACATCAAAAGCGGACGAAAGCAAACGATTGGCTATACAAGGTACTTCGTAATCAGAAAATTGAACCGGTGCACCAAATGCCTCCGCCTCGACCGTCAGATCCATGATGACTGTCGAAGCCGCCGCTTGTGGGAAACGACGATTGAGCGCGGCGATAGCCTCATAATGAATATCTCCGTCAGTAACTGCACTAAAAACCTTGTGTTCCAATAGCTCAATACCTGGATGCGTCATAATAGGTATGGCGAAGCGTTTAGGAGAGCGGATCACCGATTCGATCCAAGAATCAACATTCATTTTGCCTACTTTTCTAAACTTATCCTTTTATACAATTATTAATCAGTCTGTATCAAATTCTGTCAAACAGTTTTCTTGTCTACAAAGGATGATCGGAGTCGAAAGATCCGACAATACGAGTAATTCAGAGTCTTCATGGCGAAAAATTAAATCATTGTTTGTTCAACTAATTTTCATTATATTTGAAAAAGAAACTGGCTCCATCATCTAGATAATGCAGAGAGGGTCCATGGGATGGCATGCATAGAATGGGGTTCGATGGAATAACTCATAATTCGTTCATTTAAAGACCCCCACATCTCTCTAAAACAAAAATAACCCTCTTGATGCAGAAAAAAAATAGACAATCATTGTCTTTAAACTGGATTATTCGTGTTTGTGTTTAATTGGTCATGAATAAGATTGACATTGGATTCCCTTGCGAAAGATGTATCGCAATTCCTCAGCCTTTTTTGGATTTAATGCATGATAATCCGTTAACGGGAGACTTATATATTCACTCGCTCGGACATATAGCCAATGCTGTATTTCATCGAGTCAGTCACTCGCAGGCATCAAAACAACACATCTTTCTGTATTGCACTGCAGGAAAAGGAAATATCATTTTAGGAAACAAGAAACTCGTCCTAACCGCCAATCAATGCATTATCTTACCGGCAGGAGTCCCGCACGAATATGCTTCCGACCAATCAGACCCGTGGACTCTATATTGGATTGCATTCATGGGAGCTAAAGGCGTGATTTTTGCAAATGCCATGGGAGAACCTAACGATGTCCCCCCGTCGATTTATTCAAGAATAGAGCAACGGCTCGAACTATTTGAAACCATGTATGCCTGTTTGTGCGGCGAATTAAATATTGAACGGCTCAATTATGCCAACATCGTATTGGCTCATTTCCTAATCGTATTCTTACAGGTTGATTTGGTCCACTACTCTATCGAACGCAAACAGCATGTAGACAGCCTCGTAAACCGAGTAACCCAGTATATGTCTGACAACATCGAACGGAATTTGACCCTTAAGGAAATCGCTTCGTTTGTAGGTTATTCGGAATCATATTTTTACCGACGATTCATAAAAGAAACTGGACGAGCCCCCATAGATTATTTTATCCACATGAAAATAAACAAAGCGTCGGTATACCTCATCAAAACATCCATGAGCGTAGCTCAAATTGCAGCTAAATTAGGTTTTAGCAATCCGGATTATTTTTCCCGCACTTTCAAACGGATCATCGGACTATCTGCCACTGAATTTCGCAAGCAAGATTTCAGATTATAGAACTAATGCCAAGGCTCAATAACTCCCATCAAGTCCTCCGCCACAAGGTGTTTCAAAAATCTACTCCCAGTAAGTCAATCGTGTGGCTTATGGCCTAAAACACATTACTACAACTTAACAGGACTCGAAACCTTATTGAGCTGACTTATACCAATCAAGAGGAGGAATTGCATCCAGCAATTCCTCCTCTTGATTGACAACTCTTTCTCTAAAGACATTGCGATTACAAACTATTCACAACCTTTAATCCTCACCCCGCAGATTTCGCACGATTACGTTCGCTGAATTCGCGAACAGCATCAAACATTGCGATTATATTTTGTGGGGGTACATCCGGCATAATATTATGGATTGTATTAAAAATATAACCGCCCCCCTCACTAAGGACTTCCAGTCGTTCGATTACTTGGTCATGCACCTCTGCCGGTGATCCGGAATTAAGTACCCCCACATTCTCTACGCCTCCTCCCCAAAATGTACACGAATCCCCAAATTCACGCTTGAGCCGTCGGTAATCCATCTCTGCACAATTGGTCTGAACTGGATTAAAGATTTCTATACCGGCGTCAATCAAATCGGGAATTAACTGATAAATTGAGCCACAAGAATGAATGAACGTATGCATCCGACTGTGTTTGTGAACATACTCGCAAAGCTGCCGATGTCTGGGCTTAAAAAATTGCCTATACATCTCAGGACTCATAAACGGACCTGTCGTCATGCCCAGATCGTCCCCGAAACGAATAATGTCTACGATATCCCCTACCGCTGCACATACTTTTTCCAATGTCGCAAGATGTCGTTCGAGTAAGGCATCAAGCAAACGATCGACTTGTGCCGGTTCACAAATCAAATCCATCAGAAAATTATCAATACGGCGCAAAAAAGTCCCCCATTCGAATAAATTACACCCACAAACGAGCATCAAAGCTTTATCCGTAGTTTTACGCAAATGCATCGTCTTTTGACGCAATTGTGCATAGAAATCCGGATCTGATGCATGATCCCAGGGACTATGGACATCACGCGACCACATAACCCGATTCATTTGTGCATCAAGATCACAATAATCTTCCGGATAACTTATTTGATATGGGAAATAGGTCTGATCGAAAAATGTGGCGCCTTCCGGCATCATGGAGAGTAAACGTTTCCCGTCATCATCATAGGTACACCAAGCACCATCCTCACGCAACTGAGGATGAAACCACACGGGATAATAGCCAGTAGCTCCATTTTGCAGACGAATCGGATACCAATCAGAAAGTGACGCATTGAAAGCTCTTCCGATATCAATAACATCGATTCCGAATCGGGAGATAATTGCATCATCGGGTTGAGCCAGCTGTTGAACTACATCATAGATCAGGATCGGGAGATCGGTACGCCCTATATACTGAAGAAGATTAGAATAGGCTATGGCTGATATACCCGAACTAGGCGTCGATCCCATATCGACCGGAACTCGATCCGGTGTGCCATGGGCAATAGCTGTTAATACGCGTTCTTGTGAGGTCATAAGCAACAATTTATCTGAAATGATTGACACTAAGAAACTTTATTTGACCGGCATTGTCTTTCGTAACCAACGACGCTCCTGCATCGATATTACAGGGTACAAGGCCATAACGGAGTCTATGCGTAAGTTGAAGAACAGGATAAAAACCCTGGGCATACGGCTGCTGATCAATAGTACAATAAATATGTCCTTCTTGGATGAATTGCAAAATCACGGGAGACAGATCAAATCCCCCGATCAATATATCCATGCCCTGAGAACGAACTGCCATTCCCGCTCCTTCGGTGTCCGCCTGTCCCGTTGCAAGAACAACCTCCACCTCCGGATGCTGACGGAGATAAGCGGCAATACGCACAGCAGCCTCTTCCGATTCCGAAGTAGTAATTAACTCATCAAAAGCAAGATGCCGATCCCTTAAAGCCTCTATGATCCCAGATGCCCGCTCGTCGAGAGCGCTCACTCCCGAATCATGTTTGGTAATTAGCACATGGGCATGAGGCGGTATTTTTTCCGATATGGCTTGACCCATCGATTGACCGGCAGCATAAAAATGCTGCACTGTCGATGCTAAATGCGGCCCGCGACCCTTTGTGGCATCCATATTGAATGCCACCACTGGTACGCCGCATGACAATGCATAGTGAATCGCTGCATTATTGGCATCAGGAAAGGCGATATTCACGGCTAAACCATCAACACCCTCGTCAACCGATGTCCGAATCATGCGATTGATCACCTCTGCATCACAACCTGGATCCCCAACAAAGGACGCTGAAACGCCAAGCATAGCCGCAGCATCTTGCATCCCTTTTTTCACAGGGTGAAAAAAGGCTTCATTCACAAAAACACTAATAAAACGAATCTGAAGAGATTTATCTTCCATAATTGTCTGTTTATCGAATTTTAGGAGCTAATATAAAAAGCAGATATGACACACAGAGAGCCAGTACGACGAGTGCTCCGGTCTGACCATGCACTAGATCTGCTCCGATACCCATCAGCAGCGGGAAAAGAGCACCTCCCGAAACAGCCATAATCATTAACCCGGATATGGCATTACTACGTTCTGGACATTGACGTAATGCCTGAGAGTAAATAACCGAAAAAAGATTTGCATTTCCCAAACCGATAAATGCAATACACGCATATATGGGGAGTACATTATGGCAGAAGAATAAACCTACGGTTCCTACGACAGTCGTCAGAATACTACCCAAGAAAACATAACGAGCCGAAAAACGAGAGAACAAAAAGACCCCGACAAAACACCCGATAATACGAAACAGGAAATATGCACTTGCGGCATAGCCCGTTGCTGAAAGAGGAATTCCCGTTCGTTCAGTTAACAATTTTGGAGCCGTCGTATTAACACCCACATCTGTCCCCACATGGACAAGCAATCCTACAAACAATAAAAATATAAACGGATCACGAAGTAATGCGAAACACTCTGAAAAAGACGTTCTTCTTTCTGGCTGTCCCTCATCGATGTGAATCCAATGCAAACACAATATACTCACCAAGGTCAGACACGTAAAAGCAAGGAAGACCAATCGCCAATCCCCTAACTGGGTCGCCGCCCATGTAGTAAAAACAGGGGTAGCAAACGAAGCTATCGCCTTAATAGACTGCCCCAGTGTAAGTTGACCCGAAAGACGTTCTGGTGTTACTATATGAGCCAACAGTGGATTGAGGGATACCTGTAGCAATGTATTCCCTATGCCTATCAAGGAAAAAGACAGAAGCATAAAAACGAAACTATAATGAATAAAAGGGATCAACAAGGCCACCAAGGTAATATACAAACTAACGAGTACTGTAGCGCGGCGCCCTATCCGATTCATCATGATTCCTGTAGGAACAGAAAGAACAAAAAACCATAGAAAAACCATAAATGGCAATAAGTTCGTCAAGGTATCGGAAAGGTCAAAGTCTGTTTTCGCATAGTTGGCACCTATTCCGACTAAATCACATACACCCATGACAAAAAATGCCAGCATGACAGAAAACATTTGTAAAAAAGCCGTGTGTCGTATCATGATAAAATGTCTGGGTTAATTTTATTGTAAAACTTATATCTTTTCGCGGGAAACCTTGGCCGGAAACTCTTCAACCAAAGATATTGCTCACTATACATTATTAACAAGCATGTTCGCGGGAGTCATCCGACATAGCAAACTTGCACGTGAAAATGACTTTGTCGGTATGGTATGCATGCACTCAAGCGATAATCAAAGATTACTTTTTAAAAGAGTCTTCTGACGTTCGGCAAGCGGGGGTAACGGGAGATGCTCAAAACCTCCTGGTGTATCCTGATACCAATAAAATACTGAAGCATAATCAACCCAACATCCCTCACGTGCAAGGGCTTTAGCCCACTCAACAGCTCGAAATTCTGCCCATTCCCGATCTTGTGGCCGCGGATTTCGATTCGTAAAATGACGCTCTTCAGACCAATTGATCCGCCATGTCAATGAATGCCGGAAACGAATTGGCATATGATCATGAAAACGATAAATTGACAATAGAGATGTATCGCGCGTGTAAATTAACGGCATTCCTGCATGAGGCCCCGTAAATGGATGTTGAAAACCCCAACTAAATGTAAATGAGTCTTCTGTCCCCAAATAATCAAACACTCGCTCTTGATCATCGATATCAACCTCATTATTCCCTTCCATGACATAATTAAAAGCCCTACCCCATAAAGGCTCATCGGTAGATACACTTAACTGTCGACCAACCAAATGTCCCCGACCCTCAATATGAATCATTTCATAATTTGTGTCTGGCGTTAACTGAAAACCATCACGGCGATATGTGGCGTGAAAATATGCGAAATGTTTATTCCATTTCGGTATGGTTTCCCACTCGACGTATGAATAATTGTCTGTACTTTGCGTAGTTTCATTACGTAAAATAACCACGGCTCGCTCCTTAAAGGGCATTGGAATATAACAATTATAACTCCAAGGCGCACACTCTATGAGATTGGAACTAAAAAATGTGGAGCGCCCATTACAACCATCGCCAAAGAAATCAGCTAACGGAACCTCTACGGCCGGCTCGGAAGCGTTATCAAAACGGATCTCGAGCACGATACCGCGGGCAAATAATTCGGCTGGATGATGACGTGTTGTATGGATATGCCGGATAATTCCAGGACCCTCTATATCGGCAATCACGATACTCTTGCCTGCTTCCAGGCTTTGCAATTCATCATATCGATCAAGATTCCATCCTCCATTGGACATACAGGTGTTTCTATCGTCATATAAAACAGCCATTTCGTCGGACTCACTTTGAGCCCATCCAATACCAAAGGAAAATAAATAAAATAATGTGAATATAAAACGTCTCATAGATTTGTTGACTTTGGGATGAAACAATTTCGCCATAGGTCCATTTCTATTTATATAGAACCTAAATTATGACTAATATCTATCTGCTGTGGTCATCTGGCCATATAGCGATCAAATCATTTATTGCTACACATGGTTGCATAACGCAACAACATACAGACATCTCACATCAACTATTCTTCTCGAAGACACCGCACATAAAAGCTAAACCCATACCCTAATCCATAATGCAAGCCAAATGCGGATGTCTTATCCATGGCCCAATCGAAATATGTATCGTTATCGAGATTATAA
>CASDSC010000094.1 GCA_949283215.1 uncultured Alistipes sp.
CGCCTATATGTTCAGCGAAGTTGCAGCGATTTATCCGATCACACCGTCGTCGACCATGGCCGAGTACGTGGACGAGTGGGCGGCGAACGGACGCAAAAATATCTTTGGCGAAACCGTCAAAGTTGTAGAGATGCAATCGGAAGCCGGTGCAGCAGGTGCGGTACACGGTTCGTTGCAATCGGGCGCACTGACCACCACATTTACCGCTTCTCAGGGATTGCTGCTGATGATCCCGAACATGTACAAGATCGCCGGTGAACTTTTGCCCGGTGTCTTCCACGTATCGGCACGTGCCTTGGCCGCACAAGCCCTTTCGATCTTCGGCGATCATCAGGATGTGATGGCAACACGTCAAACCGGTTTTGCCATGTTGGCCACCAGCAGCGTACAGGAGGTTATGGACCTTGCCGGTATCGCTCACCTGGTAGCGATCAAGTCTCGGGTACCTTTCCTGCACTTCTTCGATGGTTTCCGCACCTCGCATGAGATTCAGAAAATCGAGATGATGGATCAGGATACGTTGGCGTCTTTGCTTGATAAAGAGGCTTTGGCTGCATTCCGCGCTCGTGCACTGAATCCTGAGTCACCCGTAACTCGTGGTACGGCTCAAAACCCGGATATCTATTTCCAGACCCGTGAAGCTGCCAATCGCTTCTACGATGCTATTCCCGACATGGTGAACGAAGCCATGGGTAAGATCAGCGAAATCACGGGCCGCACTTATAAACCGTTTACCTATTATGGTAATCCGGATGCGGAAAACGTGATCGTCGCTATGGGATCTGTAAGTGAAACGATCAAGGAGACGATCGACTATATGAACAGCAAAGGCGAGAAAGCCGGTCTGATCACGGTACACCTTTACCGTCCGTTCTCGGCAAAATATCTGCTTGATGTTATGCCTAAGACTGTGAAACGCATTTGCGTTCTTGATCGTACCAAAGAACCCGGAGCGAATGGAGATCCGTTGTATCTTGACGTACGTGAAGTATTCTATGGCATGCCGAATGCTCCTATGATCATCGCCGGCCGTTATGGTCTGTCGTCGAAGGATACAACTCCGGCTCAAATGCTGGCCGTATACGACAACCTGAAAGCCAACGAGCCGAAGAATCACTTTACGGTAGGTATCGTTGACGATGTAACTTTCACGTCGCTTCCTATTGGTCCTGAATTACACCTTGAAAATGCCGGGACGTTCGAAGCCCGTTTCATTGGTCTGGGTGCAGACGGTACTGTAGGTGCCAATAAGAACTCGATCAAGATCATCGGTGAAAATACGGACAAATATTGCCAGGCCTATTTCTCGTACGACTCGAAGAAGTCGGGCGGTTATACGTCGTCGCACCTGCGTTTCGGGGACACTCCGATCCGCTCGCCGTACCTGGTCAATACTCCGGATTTCGTAGCATGCCACGTACCGTCGTATCTGGGTAAATATGATCTGCTCAAGGGTCTGAAAGATGGAGGTACGTTCTTGCTGAACAGTGTATGGGATGAGGAGACGACCAAGCAACATCTGCCCGATGCGATGAAGAAATATATGGCCGAGCACAAGATCAACTTCTATATCATCAATGCTACGAAGATCGCTCAGGAGATCGGGCTCGGCAGCCGTACGAACACGATCATGCAGAGTGCCTTCTTCAAGGTTGCGAATGTGATCCCGTACGATCTGGCTGTAGAACAGATGAAGAAAGCCATCTACAAGTCTTATGGCAAAAAAGGCGAGGATATCGTCAACATGAACTATGCGGCCGTAGAACAAGGCGGTAATGTGGTGAAGGTTGAGGTTCCGGCTGAGTGGGCCAAGATCGAGGTGAAAGCAGTCGAGGCTAAGCATGATGTTCCAGAATTTATAGCCAAGATCGTTGAACCGATCAATTCGCTCGAGGGTGATAATCTTCCAGTCAGCGCGTTTGTTGGTCGTGAGGATGGAACTTGGGATGCAGGCACATCAAAATATGAGAAACGAGGAATTGCGGTTAAAGTACCCGAATGGCAGAATGAAAACTGTATTCAATGTAACCAGTGTGCCTATGTCTGCCCGCATGCAGCGATCCGTCCGTTCCTTGCAACGGAGGAAGAAGCCTCTGCAGCACCGGCCGGTACAGCATTCATTCAGGGTGTAGGTGCCACAAAAGCGTATAAATTCCGTATTCAGGTAAGTCCGCTTGATTGTACGGGTTGCGGTAACTGTGCCAATATTTGTCCTGCTCCGACCAAGGCATTGGTTATGAAACCGCTCGAAAGCCAAGAAAGCCAAGTTGCGAACTGGACCTACATGAATGATAAGGTAGGCTACAAGGATACGGTAGTTGACAAAACCAAGACAGTTAAGAACAGCCAGTTTGCACAGCCTCTCTTTGAGTTCTCGGGAGCATGTGCCGGTTGTGGTGAGACTCCGTATGTGAAAGCTATTACTCAGCTGTTCGGTGATCGTATGATTATCGCCAACGCTACGGGATGTTCGTCGATCTATGGTGGCTCGGCGCCTTCGACTCCGTATTGCACCAACAGCAAGGGTCACGGTCCTGCTTGGGCAAACTCGTTGTTCGAAGACAATGCCGAATTCGGTCTCGGTATCCATACCGGTGTAGAGAAACTGCGTGACCGTCTGGCTCTTCGTATGCAAGATGCTATTGACAATTGCGCAAGTTGCTCTGCAGAGGTTAAAGCAGCCATGGCCGCTTGGATCGAAGGTAAAAACGATGCAGACAAGAGTCGCGAGGCTGCAGAGAAATTGATTCCTCTGATGGAGGCTTGCGGTTGCGATACCTGCAAAGAGATCCTTTCGCTGAAACAATACCTTGTGAAGAAATCACTCTGGATCTTCGGAGGAGACGGATGGGCTTATGATATCGGATTCGGTGGAGTTGACCATGTCCTCGCGTCTGGGGAGAACGTGAATGTGCTGGTTATGGATACAGAGGTGTATTCGAATACTGGTGGTCAATCTTCGAAAGCGACGCCGATCGGAGCTGTTGCAAAATTTGCTACGGCCGGTAAACGGATTCGTAAGAAGGATCTTGGAGCCATCGCTATGACCTACGGATACG
This sequence comes from uncultured Alistipes sp., assembly GCA_949283215.1. GTDB lineage: Bacteria > Bacteroidota > Bacteroidia > Bacteroidales > Rikenellaceae > RGIG1874. The sequence goes on from CASDSC010000094.1 coordinate 3,060, forward strand.
TATATGTAGCACAAGTGGCAATGGGAGCTAATCACAATCAATACCTGCAAGTGTTGAAAGAAGCAGAAGCTTACCCCGGACCATCGTTGATTATCGCTTATGCTCCGTGTATCAACCACGGTCTGAAAGGTGGTATGGGTCTGTCTCAAATCAGCGAGAAACAGGCCGTAGAGTGTGGTTATTGGCACCTGTGGCGTTACAATCCTCAGTTGATTGAACAGGGTAAGAATCCTTTCACGCTCGATTCGAAAGATCCGGATTGGAGTAAGTTCCAAGGATTTATTTTGAATCAGGTTCGTTACAGTTCGTTGACCAAGTCGTTCCCAGCAGAGGCACAGGAACTTTTCCAAGCAGCTGAGGCGAATGCAAAATGGCGTTACGAAACTTATAAACGTTACGCTGAGATGCAGTATAACGATAAAGAGGAGTAATTAGGCCTAATGCGGAGCGGAGAGAGGAGAGTAGATGGGCATTTAGGTTGATTGAACTAAATGGATTTTTGCTGCGAAGCTCTCCCTTACGCAATAAGGGCTAAGCGTTATAGCGCGGTTATTTGAAAGTTCCCCGAGAAGATGATCAATCCTCTCGGGGAACTTTTTTTATCCCGGAGAGAAGCTCTGTCAGATTTTCCATGGGAATCGTTGCACCGTAAAAAAATGTATGGATTGTCTGTTTTCACGTTTTAAATCGATATCTTTAACAAGATAAATCGGTACGTTATGCGTAATTTACTGTTTCTTTCTCTATGTGGGTTGTCTTTGTGGATGACCGCTTGCCAATGGACGGGACGCCGTTCAACCTCGGAAGATACGACCAGCGATGTTTTGGTGATGTCCACTATCGATACATTGCCTGTTGAGAGTCCTACAGCAGCACGTTTGCGGGCTATGGGGCTGGTGGATATCACGGAACTTGATACGACAATAGCTGTTCATATAGTCTATGCTACCCCCGATAACTTTATGGGCTATGTGTTGTACGAAGATCTAGACCGAGCTTTTATGTTGCCCGAGACAGCCCGACATCTGATCGATGCACAGAAACGTTTGCGTGCTTTACATCCTGATTTTCGCTTGGTTGTGTATGATGCGGCACGGCCTATGTCGGTCCAGCAAAAAATGTGGGATCGTGTGAAAGGAACTGACAAATCGATCTTTGTGAGTAATCCATCGAAGGGAGGAGGCCTCCATAACTATGGGGCAGCAGTTGACGTGACGATCCTCGATGCTGCGGGCGAACCGCTTCCGATGGGCAGTGCGTATGATTTTTTTGGTGACGAAGCCAAGATTACAGCGGAGGAGAAGTTACTTTCTGATGGGCGAATTACTCGCGAGGCGTTTGATAATAGGCGTTTGCTGCGGAAAGTGATGACCGAAGCAGGATTCCATACGATTACCAGTGAGTGGTGGCATTTCAATCTGGTATCTTTGGAAGAGGCTAAACAAAAACTGACATTGATCGAATAGTTTGTCTGCGATACAGACATCTCGTATTTAACGGGAGTGAGTGTGGGAGTCCCGCATATGAAATACTAAGAGGGGAAAGAGCTGAAGTTATGGCGTTTCAGTATCTTCGGAAGATTGCATGCCATATTAAAAACATAATGGCGAGCTATATGAGCTCGCCATTATATTTTATTGCGATATGTAAATGTCCTATTTGATCAGCCGATTTGTGAGACTGTCCGGGAAAATGACGCTGGGTGTGAAAGTTTTTGCCTCCTCGAAATCCATAAGCGCATATGAAATAATGATGACCAAGTCGCCCACCATTACTTTGCGGGCAGCAGGACCATTCAAACAAACGCAACCGCTTCCGCGTTCACCTTTGATGACATAGGTTTCGATTCGTTCGCCGTTGTTTATGTTGACGATCTGTACTTTCTCACCCGCGATGATGTTGGCAGCCTCGAGCAGTTCTTCGTCAATCGTGATACTGCCCACATAGTTGAGGTTAGCTTCAGTGATTGTCACCCGGTGTATCTTGGATTTGAGTACTTCGATTTGCATAGCGCTGAGTATAAATTGCGGACGTACTGTCTTGCGGTGCGTCACTGGGGTTATTTGAAACGAATATTATCGATCAATCGAATCTCTCCAGCACGAACAGCTACGCATCCTTGAATGTGGGGAGCATCAGACCACTGTTTGATGGAGCGCAAAGAGGCGGTATCGACAATCTCAAAGTATTCTGTGCTAAGCCAAGGATTGTTGTCAATAGCGTTTCGTACTGTGTTGATGACCTCGTTAACACTTGCTTTGTCCATCATCTCCACTCCTTTGCAGAGCGCGGCATAGATTTGAGGTGCAGCAGCTCTGTGTTCGGGCGTGAGCAGCACATTGCGGGAACTGAGCGCCAATCCGTCTTCTCCTCGGCGAATAGGACACCCGATAATTTCGATCGGCAGGTCGAGTGATTTTACCAAATACCGGATGATTGCCAGTTGTTGGAAATCTTTTTCTCCGAAATAGGCCCGTTGAGGTTCGACGATGCTGAACAATTTGGTTACGACTTGAGCGACTCCATTGAAATGTCCAGGGCGCAAAGGACCCTCCATTACCGTATCGAGCCCTCCGAGGTCGAATACTCGGTTGTCGGGTTCAGGATACATTTCTGCCTCAGAGGGGGCGAATACCAGATCAACACCTGCCTTTTCGAGTAGAGCGAGATCCGCATCGAGCGTACGCGGATAGTTTTTAAGGTCGTTTTTATCGTTGAACTGGGTTGGATTTACGAAGATGCTGACGGCCACTGTGTCGCACTCGTTGCGACATTTTCCCACGAGAGACAAATGTCCTTCATGAAGAGCCCCCATGGTCGGAACGAAGCCCGTGATTCCTTTCTTCAGGCTGGGTGTATTCTTGATCTCCGCACTTTTGGTAAAGACCTGCATGGACGGAAAAATTGGTTATACATACTGAATTTGGACAGCGCAAAGTTATAAATTAGATTACAATTCTCAACTTTTCTGCAGAAAATAGCTTAACTTTGTATGATTTGTATTAGATGGGTGTATTTAAAAGGCGTGATGACGCTGTCGCACGTCATTTTATTGCCCTTGTTTGATAGCTGAAAGTTTCTCAGTCCAGAATTAGTATGAAAACATTGATTATGTCAATAGGAATTGTTGCTGCAGCGTTTTTTTCGTCTTCCTGTCATGAGACGGAAGAGCGTCAGGATGCCTCACACGGGTGGATCGTCGATCGGTTTGACGATATCAAGGTATTACGATATGAGGTGCCGGGATTTGATCAGTTGCCACTAGAGCAGAAGAAATTGATATATTATCTGAATCAGGCGGCGCTTTGTGGACGGGATATTCTGTACGATCAGAACAATAAATATAATCTTGCGATTCGTCGTGTACTCGAATCTGTGTATGCGGCTTATCCGGGGGATCGAAGCGTGCCCGAGTGGAAAGCATTTGAGAAATACCTTAAGAAAGTATGGTTTGCCAATGGAATCCATCATCACTATTCGACCGATAAGTTTATTCCCGAGTTTACTCCCGAATATTTCGAGTCGTTGGTGCGGGCTACCCCCGATTCGGTATTTCCTCAGGATTTGCAACCTCTGTCCTCTTTGCTCGAGACTCTTCGTCCCGTGATGTTCGATTCGGCATGTTGTGCCAAGCGGGTGGCTCAGCAAGAGGGTATCGATATGATTGTCCAATCGGCCAATAATTATTACGATGGAGTAACGCAGGCCGAGGCAGAAGCGTACTACGCAGCGAAGGCCGATCCGAATGATCCAGAACCTGTTTCGTATGGGCTCAACAGCCAATTGGTAAAGAATGGACGTGGCGAAATTGAAGAACGTGTGTGGCGTGTAGGAGGCATGTATTCTCCTGCAATCGAGAAAATCGTATATTGGTTAGAAAAGGCAGCCGGAGTAGCGAATGGGACGCAAAAAGAGACGATAGAGGCGTTGATTGCTTATTATCGGACGGGTGATCTTCGTGAGTATGACCGCTATAATATATTGTGGGTACAGGATACGCTTTCGCATGTAGATTTTGTCAACGGATTTACGGAGACGTATGGCGATCCGTTGGGATATAAGGCATCGTGGGAAGGATTGGTGAACTTCCGGGACGACGAGGCGACCAAGCGTACCGAGGTGATCAGTGATTCAGCCCAATGGTTTGAGGATCATTCTCCAGTTGATCCGCAGTATAAGAAGAAACAAGTCAAAGGAGTATCTGCGAAGGTAATAACTGCGGCTATTTTGGGCGGTGATTGCTATCCGGCCACACCGATTGGCATTAATTTGCCTAACGCGGATTGGATCCGCAAGGAGTACGGTTCGAAATCGGTTACGATTCAGAACATCACGCATGCCTATGCAGAAGCAGCCAAAGGGAACGGATTCATGGAAGAGTTTATGTTGCGCCCCGAGGATCGTGCGCTAATCGAGCGTTATGGTACGATATGCGATGATTTGCATACCGATCTGCATGAATGTTTAGGTCATGGTTCAGGACAATTGGCTCCGGGCGTACGGGGCGATGAGCTGAAAAATTATGGTTCGACGCTCGAGGAGGCACGGGCCGATCTGTTTGCGTTGTATTATCTGGCCGATCCGAAACTGGTCGAATTGGGTGTGATTCCCGACCCGGAAGCCTATAAGGCTGAGTATGCGACTTATATGATGAATGGCATGATGACCCAATTAACACGCATCCAACCGGGTAAGGATGTCGAGGAGGCGCATATGCGGAACCGGAAATTGATAGCAGAATGGTGTTACGAAAAGGGCGCTGCCGATAGTGTGGTGGTGAAGATGCAACAGGATGGCAAGACCTATATTGTTGTCAATGATTATGTGAAGTTGCGGGAGCTGTTCGGCCAATTGCTCCGTGAAGTACAACGAATCAAATCGGAAGGTGATTTCGAAGCGGGTAAGGCTTTGGTTGAAACTTATGGCGTGAAGGTTGATCCGGCGTTGCATGGCGAGGTACTCGAACGTTACGCCCGGCTCAATCTGGAACCGTACAGTGGATTTGTAAACCCGAGGTACCGTCCGGTTATGGAGAATGGCGAGATTATCGATGTGCAGATTGAGTACGTCGATGATTATGCGGCCCAGATGATGGAGTATTCTAAAAATTACTCATTCCTGCCATCGAAGAATTAAAAATCATCATCAGCTCTTTTGAGTGAGTGAATGTAGTTTTTGAGACAATGTAAGCGCAAAGGTGTGGTTTTTGTCATGCCGATGCGCTTACAGACATTTTATGGCCGAGGTGTCTGTGAAAAGGCTGAATACGGCTTTTCGTACGTAGTCGCCATTTTCGCTGTTGGTAAAATATACGGCAGAGATATTGCGGGACGGGATTAGAATGAAGAAACATTTATATTCGACATTGTCGCCGCGGTGGTAATAGATGGTTCCGTATTCGTCATTGAGTTCAACGGCTATCCCGAGTCCGTATAGTACGGGCCTTTTTAAGTGTTCCGTATCGTAGGGGTGATTTACCGGGCTTAACATTAGTTTATGTGTTTCGGGCTTCAAACCTTTGCCGGTCAGCAACGCTTGCAGAAAAATCGAATAGTCGATTGCATTGGTCCGTAAAGTGTAAGCCGGATTCTGATGGACAAAACGGGCTCTTCCGACACATTGTCCCTGACTGGTATATCCGCAAGTTTCCAGAGAATCATAGCAAGGTAAGTGGTCGAAACTGGAGTATTGCATCCCGAGAGGCTGAAAGACTTTCTCGACGGCGAGTTGTTCGAGCGATTTGCCTGTTTGCTTTTCGACGGCTTGCTGTAACAAAGAAAATGCCTCGCCTGAATAGCTGAATCGGGTGTCGGGTGCGTACCGGAATCTTAATGTGCTGGTTGGCCACTCTTTCTTGTCTGCCAAGACGGCCCAATTTGGCAAGCCGGTTCGATGTGTCAGGACTAAGCGAGCCGTGATTTTGCGTGCCGCGATGGTGTCTTCGAAACGTGCCAGTGAGATATGTTTATAGAGCGGCTGGTCGAGATCGATGATACCTTGATCGTATAAACGCATCACCAGATAGGCGAATACCACCTTGCTGAGCGAAGCAGCCTGGAAAATACTCAAACAATCTTGTCTCGCACTGTCTCCCGTTTCGGCATCAAGACAAAAATCTGGCGATCGAAATGCCACTTGTAATAGGGGAACATGGTGGCGCTGAGCAATACAGGCTAAAGAATCCCGTATTGCCGATTCGTCATACGGTTGCGGCATTGCTGAGGGAGTCAGAAATAGAAGACTGAGTATTAACAAATAGCTTTTCATTGTCAACGCTGTTTAAAACAAGTGTTTTGTTGATTTCGACAGGGGTTATTGTCTTTTTTGACTCCCTAGCAGTTGGGGAAACAAATAGATCGTATGGAATAAAAAACAGGCACACCGATATGGTGTGCCTGCAAGATATGAATTCTCGTTAAAAATTAGAAGCGATAAGCAAAAGTTGCACCGAGACGGGTTACGCCGAAATAAGTTTCTTTTTTGTTCTGATCCAACATCGGGTTAGCACCGTTTGCGGTTGTGTTTTTGTTGTAGATATCGTTTTTGAGGAACCAGCAACCTACACCGCCAAACAGATCGAATGACCAGTGGTGATTGAATCTCCAAGTGTGACCATAAGTAAGACCGATCGAAGAGGCATGACCGTCACGGATGTTCTGCTTTTTGTTCCATTGATATTTGTCATAGCTTGCATAGTTGTAGCTCAGACCGATATAATGTTTGTTGAACTTTTCGCAGAAGTAGTAACGCAATTCAGGAGAGATCATCCAACCGTCAGCTTTGACGCTTTTGGTATCCCAGAAAGGCGAGTAGTAACCTTCAGCGACCAAAGTGAAGTGTTTGGCCAGACCGAATTCGAAACCGGCATTAAATACGCCAAGGCCCCATCCTAACGCATTCGCCCTCAAGGTTACCTGAGCATTTGCGGAGAATGTCATGAGCAGAACTCCAGCAAATAGTAAAACGAGTTTTTTCATAATTTTATAAAATTAAGTTTGATGCAAAAATATAAACTTATCAGTAAATAACAAACGTCCAACGCATATTTCGACGATATAAAAGCATTCTCAAATATTATGCCCGCAAGAGTCCGAAGCGATGTGCAAGAGAGATAAAATTAATTTCGTACATTTGTTAAGCACATTTGTGCCGCGTCGTCAGCAGGCCCGATGGCATCAATATCGGCGTCAATATGTCGTATCTTGTTTGTCGTCAATGTGTTTAGTAGTGTCTTGTGTCATTGCGAGTTATCCTGTGTTTTGCTTTTTATGCTGCGCAATGGCAGAACCCAGGATCTGCGCATGTACTGAAGAGCTACAAAACTCGTTACAAATATAATAGGATTGTAAATATAGAGAATAAATGAGCCGAAAACAAAAAATAATAGCCATTTTTATATTGGTTCTATTGTGTGTTGTCGTTGCATCAGTTGTATGGGTCGAGCGGAGAGAGTGTGTGGAGGATGTGTCGCCGGAGGTTGAATCGGCTGAGCCGGCAACCATCTATGGAATTCCTTACGAGCAGTACGAGCTTGATGAAAGTCAATTCAAAGAAGGGGAAACATTGTCGCAAGTTTTGTCTCGTTATGGAGTGAGCATGGCGACGGTCGATCGAATTGATAAAAAGTCGGTGGGCGTGTTCAATTTGCGCAATTTGCGAGCGGGACAGAATTATACGGCATTTCTCACTTCGGATAGTCTGCGTCGGTTGGCTTATTTTGTGTATGAGAAGAATGCAACGGATTATTTGGTGATTGCGTTTGAGGGCGATTCGGTCAATCTTCGTACCGATCAGAAGGAGGTTCGCACGGTGCGGCGCAGGGCATCGGGAACGATTACCACATCCTTGTGGAACAGTATGGTTGCCAGTGGCATTAATCCTGAACTGGCCTGGGAGTTTTCTCAGATATATGCTTGGAGTATTGACTTTTATGGATTACAGGAGGACGATCATTTCTCGGTAATTTATGATGAGCTGTACGTAGACAGTACGAGTGTGGGGATTGGTCGTATCTGGGGGGCCATTTTCAACCATGCGGGTAAAGATTATTACGCGATACCTTTTCCCCAGGTCGATGAGGCCACCGGGAAGGAAGTCATAGGCTACTGGGATGAGAATGGTCAAAGCCTGCGGAAAAATATACTTAAGTCACCATTGAAGTTTTCGCGGATCAGTTCGCGTTTTTCGAACTCGCGTATGCATCCGATTCTGAAAATCAGGCGGCCTCACCATGGGGTGGATTATGCAGCACCTGCAGGGACTCCTGTATACGCGGTAGCGAGCGGTACGGTGATTGCCAAAGGGTATAGTGGAGGAGGAGGCAATACGGTCAAGATTCGTCATGCCGGCAATTTGGTTTCGGGCTATCTCCATTTAAAAGGCTATGCCAAGGGTTTGGCGGTCGGGAAAACGGTCAACCAAGGAGATCTGATTGGTTATGTGGGAAGCACAGGGTTGTCTACGGGCCCCCATCTCGATTTCCGGATTTGGCAGGGCGGTACCCCGATCGACCCGCTGAAGGTGCCGTCGAAACCCGAGGCTCCGATACGGGATGAGAATCGTGCGACATTCGACAAAGTGCGAGATCGGATTTTGGGTGAGTTGGCGGGGACATTGCCGGATAGTTTGCGCGTGATGCAACTTGATTCAGTAGCCGTTTATCAGTGATATAAATAATAGGTATGGAGGCATTATCCAATGGGATCGATCCACGTATCGTGGCGTTTATTCGACGCCACCATGTGATGACATTGGCCACAGTTTCCGTTGAAGGATCTTACTGCGCTAATTTGTTTTATGCTTGGGATGTGGCTCGGTGTTGTTTTGTCGTAACATCGGATCCGTCGACTCGCCATGGAGGTGAAGCGTTGAAAGATGGCCGGGTATCCGGTTCAGTGGTGCTTGAAACCCGTATTGTGGGTAAAGTGCAAGGATTGCAATGGAGGGGGCGTATGATGCGAGTTAAAGCCCATGAGATGGTTCAGGTTCGAAAAACCTATTTGAAACGTTTCCCTTATGCGGCGGTGGCTGATCTCGATTTGTGGGTAATTGTTCCCGAATGGATGAAGTATACGGACAATACGCTGGGATTTGGGAAAAAATTATTGTGGCAGCGGGCCATTGAGAATATGGGAGGGGAAGAAATCTGTGACTGATGACGGATTGGGATTTCCCGTTGGTATAGCAGAAAAGTGTGAAGATGAATATTGCAGTTATTATCGTAGCGGGCGGACGAGGCAGTCGGATGGGATCCGAATTGCCGAAGCAATTTATGCTTCTGGAGGGACGCCCGGTGTTGATGCATACGATCCAACGCTTTGCCGAGAGTCTGCCGGGTGCACAGTTGATTGTGGTATTACCTGCTGATCAATTTGAGTCGTGGAGCGCGTTGTGTCACCAGTATCGGTTTGATTTGTCACACGAAATCTGTGCTGGAGGGGAGACGCGGTTTGCATCGGTATATAATGGACTGGCACACGTTGGTGCGGTGGATTATGTGGCGGTGCATGACGGAGCCCGTCCATTGGTGAGCCGTGCGACGATCATGCGCGCTGTGGAATGTGCTGTGAGCCATGGTTCGGGTGTCCCGGTTGTGGAGCCATGCGATTCCTTTCGGCTTGTGGAAATGAGTTCGGATCGTAGGCCGGAGCAACGGCCGATCGAAGTAAGAAGCGTTTTGGACTGCGAAACTCAGGGTGATGATCAGAGTCGTAATGAAGAATTTCATGGTCCGCAGGAGTTTAGTGAAATGCGTTCGAGAATATTGGATCGTTCGTTGCTACGAGCAGTCCAGACGCCGCAAGTTTTTCAGACGCGGCTGTTACGGGAAGCGTATGCACAGCCATATCGGGTTGAATTTACCGATGATGCGTCGGTTGTCGAGGCAGCAGGATATGCGATTGCGTTGTGCAAGGGGGAGCGACGTAATTTAAAAATTACGACGCCTGACGACATGGTGTTGGCCGAGGCGTTATTAAAAGTCCATCAGAATGAAGGCAGATAAACAAGAAGAATCGGAAGGATTGGTATTTCGCTATACGACAGACCGGAGAAGTCGCCGTTTGACGTGGATAGTGGGGATATTGGTGGTCGTTGTGGCCGTATGTTTTTATTTTGTGGCAGGGACAGCTTATCTTTCGGCTTGGTTTTTGACTTTTGCGGTAGCGTTGATTCTGTTGTTTGTGTTGTCGATTCCACGCTATATACGGGTTAGTCCTGAGGCATTTGAGATCCATTGTGTAGTTGAACTGACCACGATCCATATGACTGATATCAAATCGGTCAAGCGGGTATGGTTGGAGGATATGCGACCGGTATGGCCTTTGTTGGGCAGTTACGGATTTGGGGGTTATTTTGGTTATTACCTCGATTGCAAGAATTGGGAGATCGTCAAGCTCTATGCTTCGCAGTGGGATCATTTTGTTATGATCGAAGATATTTATGAAGATAAATATATTGTTAGCTGTGACCGGCCCGATGAATTAATCGATGCCATTCGCGGTAATGTGGTGGTAAATACAGAAGAAAAGTTATCGTAGGATTTTTTGACTGTATATTGTTGGCAGAAGGCGAAGTACACTTCAACGGAGGTGGTTTTGTCCATTTGGGAAAAGATGGATTATCGTCTTTGGAGTATACTTCGAGCTACACATTTTATAAAATACGATATCTTTGAGTCTCGAATAAATCGACAGTTGTGCAACATAACGAACCGAATGAAAAAGCGACGCCATCCACTTCAACGGCAGTAGGGACTTCGGATAAAAGTCCGTTGAGCAAGATTCGTCTTTCGAATGCCGTTTATCCGATCCTGATCGGATTAGGAGTGGTGGCTTACATGTTTTATCGTGATTTCAATCCCGATGTCTTTGCCGGAATTACATTTTCATGGCGTACAGTCTTCTGGCTTATCATGTCGGTATTGTTTATTTTTGGCCGTGATATCGGTTATATGATCCGTATCCGGGTCTTGTCAGGAGGTCAGTTGAACTGGCTTCAGGCATTCCGGATTATTATGTTGTGGGAATTTACTTCGGCCATCACACCTTCGGCTGTCGGCGGAACAAGTGTGGCTCTCCTGTATGTACACAAAGAAGGCATCAGTGTGGGGCGTAGTTCAGCCATCGTCATGTTGACTTCATTTCTTGATGAGGTCTATTTTATTGTGATGTTCCCGTTGTTGGTGTTGATTGTGGGGCCCGACAGTTTGTTCGATGTGGCGACTTCATCGAGTCTGGTTACCCGAAGCCTTGTCACTTTTGCCTTAATCGGATATTTTGCAAAACTTTCTTGGGTTTGCTCGCTGGCCTATGGCTTGTTTATCAATCCACGGGGTTTGCGTCGTTTGATTGCCCGGATTTTTCATCTGAAACCATTACGCCGTTGGTACCGTGGAGCTATCCGTACAGGAAGCGATATTGTCCTAAGTTCTTATGAGATCCGCCGTTACGGTTTTTCATTTTGGTTTAAGGCCGGCGCCTCGACTTTTTTGTCGTGGAGTTCACGGTATTTGGTGGCCAATGCACTGATCATGGCCTTTTTCTCGGTCAGTGACCAATTCCTTCTTTTTGCCCGGCAATTGGTGATGTGGATCATGATGTTGGTCATGCCTACGCCGGGAGGAAGCGGTTTTGCAGAATATATTTTTACCACCTATTGTGCCGATTTGATCGAGGTGCCTGCAGCCTTACAACTCGGTGCGGCGACCTTGATCGCTGTATTGTGGCGGGTGGTTACTTACTATCCTTATTTGATTGCCGGAGTGATTCTATTCCCTCGCTGGATCAAACGTCATTTTTCTAAAATAAAATAGCCTGGGGTGTAGTGGTTCCGTGTCGCAATCGGTTGTGATAAAAAATAACAGGGAGGCTCATGTGAGCCTCCCCGTTTGTTATATATGCAATGTCTGAAATTACAATTTCGGACCTGCAGCAACCAATGCTTTTCCTTTTTCGTTGCCAGTAAATTTCGTGAAGTTTTTGATGAAACGTTCAGCCAGGTCTTTGGCTTTTGCGTCCCAATCAGCTGCATTGGCATAAGTGTCACGAGGATCGAGGATCTTCGGATCAACGCCAGGCAGAGCGGTCGGTACTTCGAAGTCGAAATACGGGATCTTCTTGGTAGGAGCCTTGTCGATCGAACCGTTGAGGATTGCGTCGATGATTCCACGGGTATCTTTGATTGAGATACGTTTACCCGTACCGTTCCATCCAGTATTTACCAAGTAAGCTTTAGCGCCTGATTTTTGCATTTTCTTCACCAGTTCTTCACCGTATTTGGTTGGGTGGAGCGAGAGGAATGCAGCACCGAAGCAAGCCGAGAATGTCGGAGTCGGTTCAGTGATACCACGTTCTGTACCAGCCAATTTAGCGGTGAAACCTGACAGGAAGTAGTATTGGGTCTGTTCCGGAGTCAGGATCGAAACCGGAGGCAGTACGCCGAATGCATCAGCTGACAGGAAGATTACCTTTTCAGCAGGACCTGCTTTCGAAACGGGTTTTACGATATTGTTGATGAAGTGGATCGGATACGATACACGGGTATTTTCCGTAACTGATTTGTCTGCGAAATCGATTGAGCCGTCTTCACGAACGGTAACGTTCTCCAACAGGGCATCACGTTTGATTGCGTTCCAAATGTCAGGTTCGTTTTCTTTGCTGAGGTTGATGACTTTTGCGTAGCAACCGCCTTCGAAGTTGAATACGCCGTCATCGTCCCAACCGTGTTCGTCATCACCGATCAACAGACGTTTCGGATCTGTCGAAAGGGTTGTTTTACCAGTACCTGACAAACCGAAGAAGATAGCGGTGTTTTTACCTTCCATATCCGTGTTGGCTGAGCAGTGCATTGATGCAATGCCTTTGAGCGGCAGGAGGTAGTTCATGTATGAGAACATACCCTTCTTCATCTCACCACCGTACCAAGTGTTGATGATAACCTGCATTTTTTCGGTCAGGTTGAACACAACGGCAGTTTCAGAGTTCAGACCCAGTTCTTTGTAGTTTTCAACTTTAGCTTTCGAAGCATTGAGGATGACGAAGTCGGGTTCGCCGAAGTTTTTCAATTCTTCTTCGCTTGGGCGGATGAACATGTTCGTTACGAAATGTGCTTGCCAAGCCACCTCCATGATGAAACGCAGTTTCAGACGAGTATTCTCGTTGGCTCCGCAGAATGCATCAACGACATAAAGGCGTTTGTTCGACAATTCCTGGTCTGCAATTTTCTTAACGGCAGCCCAAGTCTCTTTCGATACCGGTTTGTTGTCGTTTTTGTATTCGTCAGAAGTCCACCAGATTGTGTCTTTTGTGGTTTCGTCCATTACGAAGAATTTATCTTTCGGAGAACGGCCCGTATAAACACCGGTCATGACATTCACAGCACCTGTGTCAGTCAGAATGCCTTTTTCATAACCTTCCAGACCCGGTTTGGTCTCCTCTTTGAACAGTTCCTCATACGAAGGATTGTGTACGATCTCCGTTACGCCGGTGATGCCGTACTTGGTCAAATCGATTTTAGACATGGTCTTACTATTTTGAGTTAATACATCCTTACGGTAATCGACGGCAAAGGTAACAACAATTTTTATTGTTATGCAACTAACAACACAAAATTTACCTATTTTTTTCCCTTTGTACCAAAAGATTGGACCGATATCCGAACGTGCCCGCGCACGTCGTGTGAGATGTTGGAATTTATTGAGTGATGAGAAGCAATTAGAATCTTCTATAAAAGTGTGGTGTGAATCAGTATAAGTGCAGAAAAAGTTTGTGTTCTGATTCTGCAGGTGTCTCTGAATCCGTGTCATGGATGACAGTCACTGACTTTGTCATGGTGACATGATGACGCACGAAATTGTCCGTGATCTGCGGGGGCAAAATGCTTCTCGGTTTCTTTTGGTCTAATAAGCGTGAACGATATTATACATCCAAAAATTGGTGCGGAGTGGTAATATCACCTACATGGCCCGGGAAGGATTGCGGTGCCGATGACCTCGACTTTCGATTTTAATTCGTTATCTTTCGTCCAGGAAAAAATAAATTATGCGGCTGACGTGGAAAGAAGCCGTTAACGATGATCTCCGTGATGACAGGTGTCTATTTACATATCCCGTTTTGCAAACGCCTATGCCACTACTGCGATTTTTATTCGGCGACGGCATTGGGACTTAAAACTGAGGTGCTTGAAGCCATGCGGAAGGAGTTAAGCTATTTGGCCGATTTCGTGCCTGACCGGACTGCTTCCACTATATATATAGGTGGGGGTACGCCATCTCTATGTTCTGTTCATGAAATAGCAGGTCTGCTTGATGCGGTGCATCATACTTGGGATACTTCGAATGTGGTGGAGGTGACGTTGGAAGCCAACCCGGACGATCTTGATTTGATCTATTTGCGTGAATTGCGCACTCTCGGTATCAATCGGTTGAGTATCGGAATACAATCGTTCATTGACCGGGACTTGAAATTTATGAACCGTCGCCACGATGCTGAAACGGCCATACGGGCCGTCGGCTTGGCGCAACAGGCTGGCTTCGATAATCTTTCGATCGATTTGATCTATGGAGTACCCGGAATGTCCACCCGGGATTGGGCACACAATCTGGAGGTGGCTCTCGGGCTCGACGTACAACATATTTCGGCTTATCATTTGTCGATCGAGGACGGAACATTTTTTGGCCGCATGCAGCGTGAGGGCAGGTTGAAGCCCGTGGACGAAAGGATCAGTGAGGAACAGTATGCATTGTTGCATGATCGGATGGCTGAGGCCGGTTTTGTGCATTATGAAATCTCGAATTTTGCACGACCCGGTTATCAGGCCGTGCATAACAGCAACTATTGGAATGGGGCCCATTATGTCGGGGCCGGCCCCTCGGCCCATTCGTTCAATGGAACTCATCGTCGTTGGAATCTGGCCAACAATCGTGCATATCTCGACGGCTTTGCCGACGGACGTTGGTTTGAAACAGAGAAACTATCCGAAATCGATCAGTACAATGAATTTATTATGACCCGTTTGCGTACGGCCGCAGGTTTTCGGGCTGAGGAACTTGTCGCTCGTTTTGGAATATTGAAATTGCGGAAATTTATACGTGCCGCTGCTTCGTTGATTGAACAAGGTTTGTTGATTCGGGAGGTTGTACTTGGTCGAGAGTCTGATTGGACGGAGGTAGGACGAAAAGAGTCTTTGAGATCGGAAGGGGATACTAAGTCTAAGAGTGATATCGTTAGACTCAGTGACGATTCGTCTTCCGGCGTATGCCTTAGGTTATCCGGCGATGTCAGAGCGATTGGAAATGTGAGTGGACACGAAACGGGAAACGGTGGTGTCGAATGTCGCGATGAATTGTGTGCCGCGGTCGATGATAAGGATTGTCGATATCGTATCGGGTACGAGCATTTCCTGGTGTCGGATGCAATTATCGCTGAACTGTTTGATGCAGGATGATGTGAAGCGAGAAGGGGATGAGGAATTGCGCTGGTCAAACAAAGTACGAAACAAAAATATGTTTTACATGAGGTATCGTACTGATGGTAATATGATAAGATGATGGTGTCAATAAGGGGAATCGGTGACTAAACGGATTATGGTCCTCTGATGTAGGATATTTCTTCCGACCCCGATGCCAAAAACTTAACACAAAAAAGATGTGAAAATATTATCTTTGTCCCCAAATATTGTTTGTTTTTATTGCCGGCTCAATCCCGTAGTGTGACAAGATTGTCCGCGCGGGTCTTGTCGCCTTGTATAATAAAATATTACGAACTATGTCTGCTTGTGAAAATCTGAAAATGAAACCGGATTACCTGTTCGAGGTGAGCTGGGAAGTTTGCAATAAAGTAGGCGGAATCCATACCGTTATAGCTACTAAGGCCTTGACAATGACGGGGCTTCTTGATCACCATTATGTGCTTTTGGGACCCGATATTCATCGTGAAGGTGATAACCCCGAATTCGAGGAAGATCCGAATCTACTAAAAGAGTGGAAACAACAAGTGTATGAGATCGGAATCCGGATTCGTGTCGGATATTGGCGTATCGAAGGACGCCCGATTGCTATACTGGTTGACTTCAGCTCGTTCATCCCGAAAAAGGATGATATTCTGAAATTCCTGTGGGAAAGTTATCATGTCGATTCGATCAGTGGCCAGTGGGACTATATTGAACCTGTACTTTTCGGATATGCTGCAGGTCGGGTCATCGAAAGTTATGTCGAAACGTTCTGTTCGCCGACAGAGCGTATTGCTGCCCATTTCCACGAATGGATGACCGCTAGTGGTGGCCTCTATCTCCGTAAAGCATCGCCATATATCGCCACCGTCTTTACGACCCATGCTACCGTGCTAGGACGTTCGATCGCGGGAAACGGCCTCCCTTTATATGGCAATCTCGCTCAATATAACGGTGATGATATGGCACGGCAGTTTAATGTCGTCGCTAAACATTCGCTCGAAAAAATAGCCGCCAGTTTCTTTGACTGTTTCGCTACGGTAAGCGATATTACCGCTCGCGAATGCCGTTATCTGCTCGGTCAGGAGGTGTCGCTTGTAACGCCCAATGGTTTCGAGGACGATTTTGTATGGCCCGCACCTGAGTTCGATGCAAAACGGAAAGCTTCCCGCGAAATAATGATCCGCGTGGCTGAGGCGTGTCTCGGAACCAAGTTCGAGAAAGACCCGTTGATTGTCGGTACCAGTGGCCGGTACGAATTTAAAAACAAGGGGATCGATGTTTTCATGGCCTCGCTCAAAAAATTAGCCGACGATGCCTCGCTTGATCGTCCCGTATTGGCCTATATTACCGTGCCGGCAGGAAACGACGGCCCTCGCAAGGATTTGCAGGCCCATTTGGCAGATCCTTCCCAACCGATTGATGCGGCACAGTATCGTCATACGACTCATTACCTCTCGGCTCCTCAGTGGGATCCGATCGTGAACAGTATGAATGGCAGTAAATTGCTCGATGCCGATTCCAACGTTAAGGTGATCTTTGTGCCTACTTACCTCGATGGCCGTGACGGTATATTCGATAGACCCTATTACGAATTGTTGGCAGGTATGGACCTGACAGTATATCCTTCGTATTATGAACCTTGGGGGTATACTCCGCTTGAAAGTGTTGCTTTCTCCGTGCCTACGGTAACCACTTCGCTGGCCGGATTCGGTTTGTGGGTGGCAGATCATCTTGATAAGCATACGGGAGTCGATGTGATCGAACGTAACGATACCAATGATGAACAGGTCGCTTCCGATATCGCAGCAGCTGTTGTACGGTATGCCAAAATGGAGACTGCCGAATATCAAGCGTGCAGGGAATCAGCACAGCAGATTTCCCAGATTGCCTTGTGGGAAAATTTGGCCCAATATTACTGTAAGGCTTACGAAATGGCGCTCGATAATGCTTCGACTCGCACAAACCGCCTCGTGTACGAAAATGGGGGGGCTCATACTGAGCAGATCAATTTCGTCAAACAGCAACTTACGAGTAATAAACCCACTTGGATTCGAATGATGATCGAACGCAGATTGCCCGAACGGCTTCACCCGCTCGAAATCCTCTCGAAGAACCTTTGGTGGTCTTGGACGCTCGGTGCACATGAACTTTTCGAATCGATCAATAAAGCACTTTGGTACGAAGTGGATCACAATCCGATCGCTTTCCTCGACAGATTGAGTTATTCGCGTGTCAAGGAACTCGAACAGGATAAAACATTCCTCGGCAAAATGGATGAGGTGTACGACCAGTTCAACGCATACATGGCCGAGAAAAAAAATGCAAAAGGTCCTTCGGTTGCCTATTTCAGTATGGAATATGGCTTGAACAATATGCTGAAGATCTTCTCGGGCGGTCTCGGTATTTTGGCCGGAGACTATATGAAAGAGGCCAGTGACAAGAATGTACCGATGGTGGGTGTCGGGTTGTTGTACCGCTATGGATATTTCAACCAGAGAATCTCGGCTTCCGGCGAACAGGAGGCTAACTATGAACCGCAGAATTTTGACAAACTGCCGATCTCGCCTGTCCGGGATGACAGTGGCAATTGGAAATCGATCCGTATTGCATTCCCGGGGCGGACGATCACGGCACGCATATGGAAATGCGAGGTGGGACGTACGGATCTGTACCTGCTGGATACAGACCATGAGCTGAACCTTGACGAGGACCGTTCGATTACGCATCATCTGTATGGTGGAGATTGGGATAATCGGCTCAAACAGGAGATTTTGCTCGGGGTCGGTGGTATCCGCGCACTGAATGAGTTGGGTATTCATCAGGATGTATATCATTGTAATGAGGGGCATGCCGCGTTTATCGGAATCGAACGAATCAACAACCTGATCGAAAAACAAAAACTTTCGTTCAGTGAAGCACTTGAAGTGGTGCGTTCTTCGTCGCTCTTTACCACGCACACACCTGTCCCTGCTGGTCACGATGCGTTCCCCGAAAGCATGATCCGGCAATATATGTCGCACTATCCTGATCGGCTCGGGATTACCTGGGATCAGTTTATCAATCTCGGTAAGACAAATCCGAACGATCCCAACGAAAAATTCTCCATGAGTTTCCTCGCTTGCAACCTGTCGCAGGAGGTCAATGGCGTAAGTTGGCTCCATGGTGAGGTGAGCAAGGAGATCCTCGGTGGAATGTGGCCCGGGTATTTCAAAGACGAGCTTCATATCGGCTATGTCACAAATGGCGTGCATTTCCCCACTTGGACTGCTGCCAATCTGCGCAGACTCTATGCGAAATATTTCCCCGAAGGTTTTTCGCAATACGATTATCAGATTCCCGCTTGGCAGAAAGTATGGAATATCAGCGATAGCGAATTGTGGAAGGAACGTATGGTCCTCAAGGAGAAGTTGGTCAAACAGGTACATAAACGGGTGAGTGATCCGTCTCAATTCCGCAGCGATTCTCCGAGTCAGATTGTCAAAATCTGCGAATCGTTCCGCTCGGATGTCCTGACGATCGGTTTTGCTCGGCGTTTCGCTACATACAAAAGAGCTCATCTGTTGTTTACCAATCTTGATCGGTTGGCTGCGATAGTCAATAATCCTGAACGTCCCGTACAGTTCGTATTCGCGGGGAAGGCCCATCCGAATGATAAACCGGGACAGGATTTGATCAAGCGGATCATTGAAGTTTCGGCTATGCCGCAGTTCGTCGGGAAAATCATTTTCCTCCAAAATTACGATATGGAATTGGCCCGACGGCTTGTGCAAGGTGTTGACGTATGGCTCAATACTCCTACGCGTCCGCTCGAAGCATCAGGTACCAGTGGCGAAAAAGCGGTGATGAATGGTGTACTGCAGTTCAGTGTACTGGACGGTTGGTGGGTCGAAGGGTATAAAAAAGGTGCCGGATGGATGCTCCCCATGGAACGATCATTCTCGGATCAACGGTTGCAGGACGAACTCGATGCTGAATTGATTTACAGTACGATCGAGGAAGAAATCGTCCCGACATATTATAAACGAAACGAAGAAAATGTCCCCTTCGAGTGGATCAAAGCGGTAAAATCTTGTATTGCCGATATTGCGTCGAACTTTACGACCAATCGTATGCTTACCGATTATGAGGAGCGCTTTTACCGTAAATTGTACGAACGTCACCAGCAGATGATTGCCGATGATTTCCGTATGGCGCGTGAGATCGCTGCATGGAAACGTAAAGTCAGCAATGCGTGGGATCAAGTCAAAATCGTCAATGTCGAGCATTTCGATATCGCCAAAGAGGCTATTATGGTCGGAGGGTCATATTGCGTAAAAGTCGATGTGGATTTTGACGGTTTGACTCCCGAGGATCTTGGTGTCGAGATCATCGTTGCCAGTCAGATCGATGATAAAAATGTGAAAGTTCTTGAAAAGAAAGAATTGTCGCTTGATAAGGTGGAGGGTAATATCGCTACTTATAAGGTCGAGATTACTCCTGATCGTACTGGCTCGTATGATTTTGCAATGCGTCTATTCCCGAAAAATGACAAATTGCCGCATCGTATGGATTTCGCCCTGGTAAAATGGGCGTAATGATTCCTCTGCAAAGTCCAATAGGTAGGCGGGCCGGAGAGATAATTCTCCGGCCCGCGCCTTGTCTTAGATGAAATAAGACCGCCTCGACATGGCGGTCTTATTATTGTATTGATGTCATGGACGCCTGTTAGTGTCCACTCGATCTTTCAACGAAACTACCGGGATGACCTTTTTCTCTTGTTTTTCTTAGTTGCAGTGTCACTTTTGCTTCGCCCTTTTTTTTCCGGTTGTGAAAAGCGAAGAGGGTTAGCTTCAGCCCGTCTCGATCCCGATATAATCGGATGCAATTGTTTCGTGTCGAAATCATAAGAGCCGATCAACTCGAAATCGAGTTGCTTGCGTGCAAGGTCGGCCCGCAGGACGCGGATACGTACCTCGTCTCCCAATGAAAATGTCCGTCCTCGTGCGGCTCCCCGTACGCAGTAGCTCTCTGCATCGAATTCGTAATAGTCGTCGTCAAGGTCCCGAAGCGCTACCATGCCTTCGATATGGGTATCCTTAAGTTCCACATAAATACCCCACTCAGTTACCCCTGAAATCGATCCGTCAAACTCTTCTCCCAATTTGTCGAGCATGAACTCCACCATCTTGTATTTGATCGAAGCGCGTTCCGCTTCAGCCGCCCGCAACTCCATGTCCGAACAATGTTCGCACAATCCCTCATAGGTCGTTTTGTCAACAGACTTGCCTCCTGCCAGGTAGTGGGCCAGCAACCGATGGACCATCATGTCCGGATAGCGGCGTATAGGTGAGGTGAAGTGTGTGTAATAGTCGAAGGCCAGCCCATAATGGCCGATATTGTCGGTCGTATAGACCGCTTTGGCCATCGATCGGATAGCTAAAGTCGAGATGACATTTTCTTCCTTTTTGCCGCGGATCTTACTCATCAGTTTGTTCATCTCTTTGGCGACGCCCTTGCCCCCCTCTGCTTTGAACGTATAGCCGAAGCGTAGAATAAAATTACGGAACGAACTCAGTTTGTCTGCATTCGGCTCGTCGTGTACACGGTAAACAAAGGTGCGCTCTGCATTGGCACCTCGACCCCGTTTCCGCCCGACGAACTCTGCAACCCTCCGGTTGGCCAGTAACATGAACTCTTCTATCAGTTTATTGGCATCCTTCGATTCTTTGAAAACAACACCTAATGGCTTGCCTGTTTCGTCCAAAGTGAATTTAACCTCTTCACGTTCGAAACCTATCGACCCGTGACGGAAACGGTCAGCACGCAGTTTCTTGGCCAATGTGTCGAGGGTCAATACTTCTTCTTTCAGTTCCCCTTCGCCTCCTTCAATCAGTGCTTGGGCTTCATCGTACGTGAATCGTCGATCGGAGAGAATTACGGTTCGTCCGAACCATTGACTGAGAACCTTCGCTTCCGCATCGAGTTCGAAAACGGCCGAAAAACAGAGCTTCTCTTCGTGAGGTCGTAGTGAACAGAGTTCGTTCGAAAGACGTTCGGGAAGCATCGGAACCGTGCGGTCGACCAGGTAAACCGATGTGGCCCGATGTTCCCCCTCTGTATCGACCACCGAACCCGGGGTTACATAATGGGTGACGTCGGCGATATGTACACCAACCTCCCATCGATCTTCGCCCAGTTTGCGGATCGACAGTGCGTCGTCAAAATCCTTGGCATCGGCCGGGTCAATCGTGAAGGTCGTTACTTCACGGAAATCGCGGCGTTCTGCGTAATCCTGCGCCGTAATTTCACCAGGAATCGCTTCCGCTGCCTCTTCTACTTCCGGTTCGAAATGGTAAGGCAGGTCGAACTCTGCGAGAATGGCATGCATTTCCGCATTGTTGTCACCAGCCTGACCGAATACATCGACAATCTCACCCAGCGGACTCTTCATATTATCGGGCCAGTCGACGATCCGAACCAATACTTTTTCTCCGTTTTCCAGGTGGGGGGTGTCGTCGTGTAGCGGGATATAGATATCGACCGGAATTTTCCGGGAGTCGACTTTTACGAACGCATAATGCGGTGTCAGTTCGACTACCCCCACATAGCGCTTGGGATTGCGGGCGATTATGTCGGTAATTTCGCCTTCCATACTACCGTCGCGTCGACGTCGTGTGATGGAAACACGTACCTGATCGCCATGAAGCGCATGACCTGTATTCTGTGAATGGATATAGATATCTTGGGGGAGACCCTCGACCTTGACATAAGCTGCCCCTGAAGGAGTCATGTCAACCTCTCCCTCATAACTGCGGATGGCTGCTCCTCCCTTGAGACGGTATTTCCCATCGGCAATCTCTTCGATGGTCCCGGCCTGAAGAAGTCCGGCTACGATGCCGCGAACAAGGTCGCGCTCTTCCTTGTTGTTGGTTCCTGTCGACGTCGTCAGGCCTTTGATTGTATATTTTTTCTCGGGGAAAGCCTGGAAAAGTTCGGTGATAACAGCCGCGCGTTGTGTTGGTGTATACTGCGGCGCGGATTGTTTATTCTTTTTAGTCATGTCTGTTAGTTTATTTTGTAAATATACGCAAATCTTGACCATTAATTGCGTTTTGCAACGGATTTCGTGAATGGTAACAATTCGGTAAAATTGCGCATATTTCATGGCGACCCCGGAGGCTATGAAAAAGCGTCGAACGGTGTCGAATTATAGGGCTCTAATGTGAATGGAAGAACTGTTGGAATAACAGTCTTCGGAGGAACTCACGGAAACGAGAGCCCGTGTTGTTGGAATGCGTTGAGATCTTCTTCGGGAAGGTGAAGATCTTCTACAGGCACAGGATCGTTGTACGGACCCAACCATGTGCGTCCACCTGGCTCGAAGTCTGGGGCTGTCAGGGCCAGTCTGTTGTTGCGGAAGGGGGTCGCGATACCTCCTGCATGGAGCATCGTATGAAATACAATATTCGTTGAAACAGGATAGGTGGCGTTGAGGTGTGCCGCTGCGATCTCTTTTGGGAAAGCAGACGCATAGGCATCCGAATACCATAACAGTATAGGGATGTGCATCTGGTAGTAACTCGGAATCGGAGAAGAGTGAAGAAAGTGGTTGCGCGAGTCGTCTAACAAATCTTCGCCGTGGTCTGAGGTATAGAACACCATGGCGGTCGCTCCTGTTGCTTCGATACGCGCGATCAGTGCGGCAAGAAAGGCATCGGTATAGCGGATTGTATTGTCGAATGCATTGACTAATGGGGTACGTTCCGAAGTGCGGATCGAGACGATTTCATCCGGCGTAAAAAAACTCGAACTGTCGGGGTAACGTTCCTTGTAATTGAAGTGTGAACCGTGAGTGTGGAGCACAAGAAGTTGTTTGCGCGCATGTTGGGCTAACTCTTCGTCCACTAACGGTAAAAGTTCCATGTCGAGGGCATTCGACTGGTCTGATTCGGAATGCCTTTGCAAATTCTCGTGCCGGTCGGCTTCTTGGGCAAAATAGTCGATAAATGAACGATTGGGGCATTGATTTGAAAAAAATGCCGTACGAAAGCCTGCTTCGCGAAAGGCGGTGATTAAACTTTTCTGCCGATAGATGCAGTCGAAGTTTTCGGCCGAGGCGGCCGATAGAATCATTGGAACACTTTTGTGGGTCGTGTTGGACTGTGTGAGTGCATCACGGATCGGTATCAGCCGCTCCATTTTGCAAAGCTGAGGTGTTGTCTCTCGATTATACCCGAATAGTTGCCAGTTGGCTGCACGGGTGGTCTCGCCGATAACCAACACGTAGATTTCACGGCGAGTTGTATCGTGGGTCGAGTGTGCCCCAAAGGTAAATGAGTGGGAGGTCCGCGGATACTCGTTTGCTAATTGCCAACTGCGCGCAGCGAAATTCATATTGTTGATTACGTTGATCGGATATACGTCATGACTGATACGAAAGTCTGAATCCGCTCGTCGCGCGAGGTAAGCGGTCCCGGTACCTACCAGGCCAAGTAATACTGCACAAAATAATGTGCGGAGTCGGAAGTGACGAGTTAGACCTTGATTGCTCCGTATGGATAGAATGCCGAATATCAGGGGCGGAATATAGAGTAGGCAAACCCCGATAATGGCTGGTGTGAGTTTCCCGAGCAATTCACCTGCTTCGGTTGAATTGGTGGTTACGACATTGATAAACATGTCGGGGGCAATCACTGAGCGGTCGAACAGATATAATAGGACGAGTTGAAAAGCACCCAGAATCATGAACAAGAACAGCAGCCATAATGAGATGCCCGGTTTACGCCAAATAATTAAGATGGCCATGTAACCTGACAAGGGCAGTAATATGTGGGTAAAACCTGCCCATATGCTGAATGGCTCTGTGTAGAGCAAAAAACAGTTGGGTACCATCAATACGGTCAGAAAATAGAAATATAGTGTGACCGGATGGGTCCAGAAATTCCGAAATGAAAAGGTGTGATTCATGGTCTTCGACAGGGTTGGGCCGTTGTGCGTTCTTTTTGTGCGTGACAGATTGGTTGTATCCGCAGTGTGTGAATTTGACGTCGATCGGACCTAATTACGAAAAATGGATATATATGTATCGGTAGTAGCTATGTGGTTGAGTCTTGATATCGTATGCGATAGAGGGTGATTGGGATGATTATATGATGAAAACGATTGTGTGGTTCTCGGTAGAGGCAAAGGGAAAATCAGAAAGCTTCATTGATGTTGAACATGAAAGCTGAGTAGCCTTTTTTGCCGAAGCCGTAGTCGAGACGGACATTAACCCTCTTTTTGAACTCCCAGCGGGCTCCTATACCATAATTGGGTAATGTATGTGACCAGTCAAATTTGGGAAATGAGGGAAATACATTGCCCGCACCAACCCATGCGACAACCCCGATACGCCGCCATACCCGCTGGCGGAATTCTGCTTGGAGCGTCATGCTCTTTTCGTCTCGGAACCGGCCGTCGTAATATCCCCGCATGCGTGAACCGCCTCCGAGGGTGGACATGAGCGTCCACGGTACATCCCCGTAGTTGAGCATCGAATAGAAATCCAAGGCTAGAATGCAATCCTTCCAAACACGGTGGTAGTAATCTGCTTGAAATTCGGTACGAGAGAATGAATAGCGGTTCGATGCAAAATCCGGGTAGAATTTTTGCTCCAGTTTGATGTATGCGCCTCGGTAGGCATTGGTCAATACATCGCGTGAATCATACACAAAAGTAGCGCCGAATCCTCCGTTTATGGTCCGTTCCGCTGCGCCTTGAAGAATATCGGTTCGTTCGAAATTCTTCCCGAAGATCAGATCGAAACTCGCCGTAGGACCGATATATGTGTTGCGGGCTAACCGGATCAGAAAGTCAACTTTAAACTGGTTTTGTTTGCGTGTGAAGTGTGTGGCATTGTTGTCATTGATGCCCGCATCGTATCCTACGCCCCACATATAGCCCGGAAACGAATAAAAATATAATGTGTAGTTCAGCCGGAAGCGATCGGCCGGAAACAGGTTGTTACCCCGGATGCCCAACAGGTATGATCCTGTTGTGGTTATATCTCCGAAGATCGAGACATCAGACGGGGGAATCGATGTGTCGCCTTTGATGTTATACAATCCTGCCGCGACAATTCCGAGACCCAGTTTTGTGTTGTCTGAATAATGGGGCCCTCCGATTATGCTGAAATCGAACTTCTTGTGTTTTTTGTTTTTGTTTGCATCGGCGAAATAGTCGATGAATCGTTTGAAAAAACTGGGCCGAGATGTCGTGGAATCGCCAAGAACCGAGGAATCGACCGATGACGAGTCCATAATTGGGGTTGAGCTTGATAAGGTGAGAGTGTCAATTTGTAGCGAATCTGTCTGGACAGAGTCTATTATATCGGATGTGTCCTGTGCGGGAAGGACTGTAGTTGTCGTGTTGCAAGTTGTGCCGCAAATCGTGTCGTAACTTATTGTGGGGTACAAATCGGCAGTATCATTCAAAGGGTAAACCGATATGAATTCAAAACGGTCGTGAGGTGTCGCTGCAGATATCGGGTTGTTTGTCAACCACAATAGTGCTGACAGGCAGAGTGAGACGAGTATAGTGCGGTGAGATGTCATAGGTGTGTTTTCATACCGGCTTCCTCGTTAAAAAAACGAATGGAACTCGGCGAGTGTTGAAACGTTTAGTAAATAGCGTGTTGAACCGTATGGCCCCTTACCGTGTTAATATACTAACCGAACGTTGTCGACCCACAAACTATTGCCTATGGAGCCGATATAAGCTCCCTGGCTGCCTGATGAGAGCATGAGAATCATGTGGGTCACTTTCTCGTCCGGTTGACCCCAGCCGACTTCTTGGATCGGAACAACTTTCCCTTTGCTGTTCTTGCAACAATATTGGTAATCGCCGTTCATCAGACCCATGTAGGACTCGAAGCCCGGTTGTTTACTGATATCGCCGTATTCGATGTCGAGAGTGTAATCGTTGACCCAACCTGTGGTGGATGTCGTAATGCGATGTTTGATTGTGCCGATCCGACGCGCGTACACGTTGCCCTTGGCATCTTCCCAACGGTGTTGCAAAAACAGGGTGAATTCTCCTGCGTCTCGTCCCGGAAGTTTAGAAGAACCGATACCCGTCGCTTTGGTGACGTAATCGTCGGTCGATATCTTTGCCTTATAATCGAGCATCAAGCCCTTGGGGTGACCGGTAAATGGAATACCCATCATAATTTTCGTCAGAGGATCGTTCGCATTCTTGATTGGCTCGTCGGCTTCTCCAAGGTAGATACTGCCCGAGGCCAGAACCGTGATGTTGACTACCCCGAGTACTTTGCATGTTTCGAGGTGGGTGTCGAGACGCGCACAATAACCGTCTCCTCGTTTCTCTGGGAAAACGGTATTACTCGTTTTGTAGATCCCCATGACATGGGCCATCACGTTCGAGGAACCCCAGGGTGAAGATGATGAGTTGGTGTAGGCTACATTACCTCGGATGGTATCAGACGGGGCAATGGCATACACCGTGCGGGTTTTCCCGCCGATCAGACTGGATTCGTCAATCATACGGACTACCCACTGTTCGAAATCTCCGAACGGTATGGGTTCTATGCGTTGAGCATGGACAGTGACATGGGTAG
This sequence comes from uncultured Alistipes sp., assembly GCA_949283215.1. GTDB lineage: Bacteria > Bacteroidota > Bacteroidia > Bacteroidales > Rikenellaceae > RGIG1874. Next base: position 30,103 of record CASDSC010000094.1, read on the forward strand.
ATAACAACACAAACAGCGATAGTGAATATCGCAGATATCGTGCAGAAATACGGTTAAATGGCATAAATTCATCTCTTTTTGCAGTCCAACAATCTTGCGTGCCGAAACCGGAATCAATCGACCCGACAAAGGTAAGGTTTTCTGTCCGATTGCACTGCCAAGAAACAGGTGATCCGACATATTGAGCAGAAATCCTGCCAAAAGCGCCAACCTTCGTAATTTGATGATATGAAATTTTTTCTGCCCCAGGTTTTTATGTGACGAAAGTAGGGATTTTTGGTGGATAACGGCTTTTTGTCATCAGGCGTCTCCTTGAATCGGCAATTTTTCATACCTTTATCATTCACGTTGCTGTTCTGCTGTGGCGTTGTAAATTTTTTTTGTGTATGCAAGATTCGTTCAATCTCTTTCTGGCCGGAATGGCCGTCTTGGCACTGATCGTTTTCGTGGCTCTATATCGCGTAAAAGCCGGGTACGGGATGTTTTTCGATCCCAAGTGGGGCCCTGCAGTACCTAATCGAATCGGCTGGGTACTGATGGAGTCTCCCGTGTTCATTGCCATGTGCGTGCTCTGGTGGTACTCGGAGCGTAGAACTGAGGTGGTGCCGCTCTGCTTTTTTGCACTCTTTCAACTGCACTATGTGCAGCGTTCCTTCATCTTCCCGTTCCTGATTAAAGGCAAAAGTAAAATGCCGCTCGGAATTGTCGTGATGGGGGTGGTCTTCAATCTGCTCAATGCCTTGATGCAGGGCGGATGGATCTTTTATGTCGCACCGGCTGACCGTTATCCGATCCAGTGGCTCTGGTCGCCTCAGTTCGTGATCGGTGTCGTGCTGTTCCTGGTCGGGATGGCCATCAACATTCATTCGGATGCCATCATCCGCCATCTCCGTAAACCGGGCGATACGGGACATTATATCCCCAAGGGAGGAATGTTCCGCTATGTATCTTCGGCAAACTATTTCGGTGAGTTCCTTGAGTGGACAGGATTTGCCGTATTGACCTGGTCGTGGGCCGGAGCGGTATTTGCCTGGTGGACATTCGCAAATCTTGCCCCCCGGGCTGATGCCCTATATAAACGGTATCAAGCCATGTTCGGCGACGAATTCTCCCGTTTGAACCGGAAACGGATCATTCCATTTATTTATTGATTGTCGGTCGTAATGACTGGCAGTGTCGTATCGGTAATGTTCAAAATTTCGCAATATGCAGGAAAATAATTCGCAGGAGACCGGGTCACTATTGTTTACGCCCGGGAAAATCGGGCCGCTTCAGCTTCGAAACAGAACCATTCGGGCGGCTGCGTTTGAGAGTATGTGCGCTGGAAATGCCCCGACGCAGCAGTTGTGTGATTAC